>JBHELL010000146.1:0-6897 GCA_046263075.1 Actinomycetota bacterium
ATCTACCACAACCAGAACCTCGGGTCGGACGTGAAGGGGAACTGGACGATGGTCGGGGAGAACGTCGGCGTCGGTCCCGACGTCGCAACCCTGCATCAAGCGTTCATTGACTCGCCGGAGCACCGCGACAACATCCTCGAGCGCTCCTACAACCAGATCGGCGTCGGTGTTGCATACGGCGCAGACGGAAACATCTACGTCACGGAAGACTTCGCGGCACGCACGACGAGCGGGACCGTCACGCACCACACGACGACCACCGTTCGGCGCACGATGACGAGCCGCCCCGTCACGCACCACGTGACCACGCGGAGCGTTACGCCCGTCGCGCGGCCCGCGGCGCCGCCTGCGGCAGTCGCAGTCGCAGACCCGCGCACGGTGGACATGCTCGTGCGGATGATCGGGATGGACGCGGATTCGGTGAACCCGCAGACGGGTGAAGCGACGGATCTCTAGTGAAGCCCCTCTCCGCCCCGGGGTCGTGAAGACGACCCCGGGGCGCAATCTTTGACGCAACGGTCGTACCGGTCGCATGCGCGACCGGTACGATGACCCCGATGCCCCCGAAAACACCGCAACTGCTGTGCTCGACCGGGCCCTTCTACATGCTGCCTCTCGGGCAGGTGTTCGACGTCCTTTCGCGCGCGGGGTTCGCCGCCGCCGAAGTGATGGTGACATCCGAACGCGAGAGCCAGGATGCGACGACGCTCGCCGCGATGGCAGGAGACTTCGGCGTTCAGATCCCCGCGATCCACGCGCCGTTCCTGCTGCTCACACGCAACGTCTTCACGACGGACCCACTCGAGAAGATCAGACGGTCCGTCGAGCTCGCGCACGGCGCAGGCGCGCGCACCGTCGTCGTTCACCCCGCATATAGATGGCAGCTTGCGTACTCGCACTGGCTCGAGGCGGAGATCGCCGGCTACAACGCGAGCGAAGAGATGACCGTTGCGGTTGAGAACATGTTCCCCGTGTGGGTCCGCGGACGGGGGTTCACCTTCCACCGCTCGCTCGGCGTTGAAGACATGAAGAAGTTCCCCGCCGTCACGCTCGACACGAGCCACCTGGCCGTCACCGGGATCGACATCATCAAGGCCTTCGACGAGCTGCAGGACCGGATCGTGCACATCCACCTGTCGAACAACCTCGGAACCGGCCGTGACTCGCACTCGGCGCTGACGCAAGGAGTACTCCCGGTCGGGGCGTTGCTGCAACGAATCGGGGCCGCGGGCTACTCGGGATCCATCACCCTCGAGCTCGACGTCCGGGAATGGGCGAGCAAGCCGGCCCAGCTCGCGTCGTTCCTCCGGGACCAGCGGGATTTCTGCCTCGAGCGCCTTGGCGCACCGGCCGGAACGTAACGCTCAAGGGCAGGGCTCGCCGTGCCGAAACCGCCTTCGGAGGGATCAATAGGTGAAAGCGGGGAAAGAACGCGCGATCCGGGTGCTGCTCGTGGACGACACGCAGCACGTTCGCGAGATGCTTGCGACCATGCTGACGCTCGACGGCTTTGAAGTCGTCGGCGGCGCGGCAAGCGGATCCGAAGCGATCGAGATGATGCCGGGCGCGAGCCCCGACGTCGTCATCATGGATTACAAGATGCCGGAGATGGACGGCATCACCGCGACGCGCGCGATCCTCGGCAAAGTGCCGGACGTGCCGGTCATCCTGTACACGGCGTATCTCGACGACGAGCTCGAGCGGCGCGCGCGCGATGCAGGCGTGACGGCGTGCATCGGAAAGGTCGAAGGTCTTTCGACGCTCGAGCACGAGATCAGCTCGCTGTGCCTGGAGCTGGTCGACCGAAGCGCATAGACGCCGCCCCGCCCAAGCGCGTAGATCCGAAACTTCGAAGGGCGAGCACCGGAAGTGCTCGCCCTTCACGTTGAAAGCTGCGTTGGCCGCTTGTCTACCTGCCGGGGTCCGCGCAGTTGCCGAGCTCTTCATCCCTCGCCGTCGCCGGCTTCATGCCTCGAGCTACAACACTTTCGTTCGCGGTTCCTCAGATGCAATAACTACGAGACCCGCTGGAAGTTACCTCCTCAGGGTGATTTCGTTTCGACGAGTTCTGCCGGATCGCACCGTCAGATCACGTCGGGGATGAACACCGGCGGGATGTCGACGAGCCGGATGCTTGCGTCGGCGCCGACGTCGGCGCGCGCGATCGACAGCGCCTTCTCCACGCTGGGAGCCCACGTGAACCCCATCCGTTCGACAGGTTCGGCGTCCTTCCCTCCACAGAAGATGATGCGCCCGAGGTGTCTGCGCGCGAATGCGGTCTGCCCCCAGAGGAACAACGGGTGGGCGCCGTGGAACGAGAACTGGTAGCGGTAGGCGTATACGTACTCGGGCCGGTGCGCGAAGTCCTCGGCGTACTCGTCCCAGATGGCGAACGGGTCGGTCGTTCGAGGAAGGATCCGATCGAAGAGCTCCGGGTACGAACGGTGGTGGCGTTCGAAACGCGGCTCGACGGGATTGAGGAAGATCGCGACACCGCCTTCACGGACGAGCGGTTTGCGCGCGTACAAGCCGAACGTGTAGCTGCACGCGAGGTTCGCGACGAGGATGGGATTGATCGACGAGTGGGCGGAGTACGGATCCCGGTCCGGAAGGCCCCAGATCGCGATGTCGGATTGCCCATCGACGACGAGCCGCTGTTGCTGCCCGAGCAGCGAGAGCGTCTCGCGATGCACGTCCGGTGTGTGTCCGGCGAAGATCCCTGCGATGCGGCCGGGGATCTCGTTCGTCAGCACGCACTCGATGCTCAACAAACGACGGCCCTTCGCCTCGAGATCGCGTTCCACGAGCGCACCCATCTCCGCGAGAAGCTTCTGGAACGCGCTGCGTTCGGGATCCATGATCGAGTGTCCGCGCGCGAAGGGAAACGGACGGTGGTGATGCCGGATCGAACGGAACGACGACATGCCGACAACGATCGACTTCCAGCCACCGTTCATCGGAGACGGCGTGCAGTTCACATATATGAACTGATCCGACTCCATCACCGCGCGATTCAACTCGACCTCGAAACCGCGCTCGGTCTCCCCGAGGAACACGAGTTGGTCTGGGTCGCAGGCGTCGTGATTGGTCAATCGTTGCGGAGGGAGCAGCGAAAGGATCGGCCCGAGCGCGGTTGCCAGCTCCGTCCGCGTCCACTTCCGATGCAATGCATTGGCGACGAGCAGCCGCACGTTCTCCGGTTTCACGCCGGCTCTGTGCAATTCCTCGAGGACAACCCCGATCACGAGCATCCGGAAATCGGGCGCGGCCATCGGAACCACAGGGATCGTGAGATCGTCGAACGCGATCGTGACTTTCGACGACGGGCCGACGCAGGAGGCCAGCGGCTCGTGCGCGATCGGCGCGCGCAACGCCTCGCGCAGCGCGCGCTCCGGGTCGGAGAGCGGCGGAAGCGACCGCGGCGCGGATAGGACCTCGGTCTCGTCCGGCAGCTCGGCATCGATAGCCGCTTCTCCGCACAAAACGGTCCTTCTCATCGCGCGCGAAGCATATCCGGGGCGATCTGAGCCATGCCGCTGCCGTCAACGACGGGTAACGTATGCGCACGCGCGGCGGGCTTTAGCACGAGGCGACGTGCGCATAGTCCATTCTGGTGGTGCATTTTGGCCTTTCCATGCTGTAGAGCGGATACCTATCCTCGACCGACATCCCATGCGTAAAGGCACGGCTCTGCTCCTCACGGCTGTGCTCGCGGCATTGGTGATCGCATTGATCGTGCAACTGGTCCGATAGATGGGTGCCGGGTGAGAAACAACGCAGCAAGGTATGGCCGTCGCGAACCGAGGATGTCGGTCGTGGAGGGAACTTCTGCCGCCATCGCTCCGATGACGCAATCTCCGGTCGCGGATGCGGTTGGCGAAGACGACGTGATAGCTCTCGTCGATCGCGCGCGCGAGGGCGAACCCGATGCTTTCGCCGAGCTCTACGACCGCTACGTCGACCGTGTCTATCGGTTCGTGCTGTATCGCGTGTCGGGCGATGTCGGGCTCGCCGAAGACATCACATCCGAGGTGTTCGTGCGCGCGCTGCGCAAGATCCGGGGCTTCACCTGGCAGGGCCGCGACGTCGGGGCATGGTTCCTCACGATCGCGCGCAACCTCGTCCTCGATCACTTCAAGTCGGGGCGCTTCCGGCTGGAGAAGCTCGGCGTCGACGTCGGCGAAGGCAACGCAGAGCACATCGTCGATCCCGAGGACCAAGCGCTGTCGAGGGTGTCCCAGGCCGACCTGTACCGAGCCATCCAGCAACTGGGAAACGAGCAGCAAGAGGTCATCTACTGGCGGTTCCTCCAGGGCTATTCGGTGGCCGAGGCAGCCGCAGCCATGGATAAGACCGAAGGCGCGATCAAAGCCCTCCAGTACCGGGCGGTCAAGGCCCTGTACCGGCTGGTGGTGGTCGGCGGTGAGTGAACGGTCGACCACAGAGCGTAGTCCGTTCGAATCAGCCCAAAAACCACCCCTCCGGCTTCATTACCAAACCGGGCGAACGCTCGTTGCCCATGTGGAGCCATGAAGAAGCGCTCGCCGACCGACCTATTCGCCGACCTCGTAGAGGGCGCGGCTGTCGACGCGTCTGCCGAGGTCAACGGCTTGGCGGCCTTGGCAAGCGCGCTTGCCCCTGCAGACCGAGCCGGCCTCGACCCGCGATCGAAAGCTCGGATGCGCAGCGGATTGCTCGCGGCCGCATCGGCGCTCGAAGAGGAAGCGATCGAACGCTTCGCCGTCGCGATCGAGGACCAGCGCGCGATGGTCCCAGAAGCGCGGGAGCTCGTCTCCGTCGCCGCCGCGCTCGAACCGTCGAGGCTCCCCGTCCCCTCGCCCGCTTTCCGATACGGCCTGCGCTCAGAACTCGCCGCCGGCGCACCCCAAGGCGCGCGCGAACGCACCGTCGCTGCGTTCTCATCCATCAACTCGCGTATGCGACGAAGCTTGCGCGCCGTCACGGCGACCGGGCTCGTCGCCGCGTTGCTGGCCGCGAGCGGTGCAACGTTCGCCGCGTCGGCGAGCGCTCTCCCGACCGATGCGCTGTACAAGGTCAAGCGGTTCAAGGAGGCCACCGAGCTTTTCGCAGCGTCCGGGCCGCACAAAGGCTTCTTGTACTTGGATGACGCGCGCAACCGGCTCGACGAGGTCCGAGGGATGACGCTGCGCGCGATCCGGGCGCCCGGGCCCTACATCTCCACGTTCGACGCCATGGACGACGAAACCGTGCAGGGCGAGATCATCTTGATCGACAGCTATCGCAGCCATCTCGTCGGCGGTGACGCTTTGCGCCGGGTCTCGCGGTTCGCGCGCGTCCAGGTCGCCGACCTCAGCGCGCTCATCGACCACATCCCAGACGGCGCCCAGCCGCGCGCGCGGGACTCCCTCATCGTGGCCGCGCGCGTTGCCTTGCGTGCGGAGAACGTCCTCGCAGACTGCCCGTGCTCATCGGATGCCCTGGAAAATGCGCCGATCCCGGGCTCTTCCACGAGTGCCGTCGGCTGCTCGTGCGAGCCCGTCGCGCCAAGCTCGGGTGGGTCCGGCGGCTCCAACAACAGCTCCTCCGGCTCGAACAACGGCGACGGTGGTGGTGCCGGCGGCGGCGGTGGCAACAAACCGCCGACGAACAGCAAGCCCGGACCCGTCGACCTGCCGCCCGTTTCGGGCGCCGAGCCCCAAGAGCAGACCGTCGAAGACCTGCTCAACCAGCTGCTGAACCCGGTCGTCAAGCCCGTCCCGACGGCCACGGAGACCCCGTCTCTACCGATCGACGCACCGACGAGCACGCCGGCTGTCCCTCTCACCATCCCAAGCGTCGGCCTCTGACGACGCGCGTTTTCGACGCCCATTCCCCTCGCGGGTATGAGTCGAAGGTCCCGACACGGGGTTCGTCCTGAAAAGACCCTTTTCGAGCTTGCATAAACCGTGTCATACTTCGCGTCACCCTCTTGGATCTTCATCGTTAAGGGGACGGGAGAGAAGCTTGGACTCTTCCGTCGGGGCGAAGTGGTGGGAGTTACCGAATGATCCTGGAGGTTCCACCGACTCCTCGCTCGAAAGTTTGTAACCAAGGTCAAAGGATTCAGTAGCAGGGGGTAGGCAGATGCGGCAGTATCGCGGCACAGTGCGCCGGGCGGTCCTGGTAATGACCGTCGCGGCTGCAACGCTTTTGGTTTCTGCTGGCGGGGCAGGTGCCGTCGCGGTACCCAAACCAGCCGGTCAAGCAACAGCCACCGCACTCGACATCAGTCTTCACGTTCCGGGAAGCGCGGAGCTTCTCGACAACCTTTCGGCGGCCGGACTCCCGACCGACGCGCTCAAGTCTGCTCTCGCTGACAAGGCCGGGGTCGTTCCGCAGATCGACCTCAAGCTGAAGATCAGCGACACGTTGAGCAGCGTCTCCGAAGGCGTGTCGAACGCGTGGGCGCAGTCGGTCAACGGTTCGCTGACCATCGGCGACCCGGCGAGCCCGATCACGAAGCTCGATCTCCTCACGCAACCCGCCGCGGAGGCAGCCGCCTGCTCGGCGACCGCGTGCAACGACGCGGCGAACGACGTGACCCAGGGTCCCATCGTGCGGGACGTGACCGTCCCGGCGGTGCCCGGTGTCCTCAACGAGGCGGTCAAGCTGGGCACGATCGAGATCCTCGGCGCGCACGCGCAGACGCCGTCCAACGCCGCGGCGCACGCGAGCACTGCGCTCGTGAAGATCGACTTCACGCTCGACAGCTTGCTGAAGGCGCTTCCCGCAGTGAAGGAGCAAGTCGACAAACTGCAGGGTACGCTGAACGACGTCATCGACACGCTGAACTCGACGGCCATCGTTCCGCTCGAGACCGAGCTGGCGGGCACGCCGCTCGGCGAAAAGCTGAACGAGATGAACATCACGTTCGAC
>JBHELL010000147.1:0-8579 GCA_046263075.1 Actinomycetota bacterium
TGCCGGCCTCGTCGGCGACGATGATGCCTTCTCCGAGGTCGCCGACGGAGCGGTGCAAGACCTCGTACAGCGCGCGCTGCTCATCCAGCTTCATCGTCAAGCGGATGCGTTCGATCGACACGGAGACCATCGTCGCGTACCCCGCGAGATCGCGGAGATCCTGCGGCCCGAAAAGCGGGGTAAACGGTCCGGAAACGACGGCCATGACGCCGGCACCGGCTCCCCACGCGACGGCCACGACGACGGCATACCGGTTGTGGCCGAGCCGCACGAGCTGCGGCTCTTGGGGCGCACCGCCGATACGTTCGAGCCACGCGGGATCGAACGCTTCACTCGCGACGATCTCTCCATCAGGCCCTGCGATCCACCCACCATCCGCGCCGAAGAGCTCCATCGCAGACGTAAGCGCGCGGCGTGCGAGGGTCTGTTGGTCGGGAGCGAAGAGGATGAGGTCGTGCAGGGCCGTGCTGATCGCTTCTTCCTCGTGCGCGCGCCACATGCGGCGGACCCACCGTGGCGGCGACACCGCAACGGCGAGAACCGGCATCAGCGCGAGCGAGAAAGCCTGGAACCCAACGCCGATCACGGGATGCTGCCCCGACCGCGCCACGATCATCGCGACGAAGAGCAGCACGACGAATCCGCCGAAGCCGAAGCTCAACGCACGCAAACGCGCTCGCTGAACGGAGGGCCGGCCGCGCGATGCTCGCCAGAACGAGACCACCGGATCGATCACGGCGACGAACCAGCCGCCGATGATGATGAGCAACGCGATGTACTGGAGGTTGCTGAGGCGTGCATCCGGCTGCGTCGGCCATCTGATGCCGAGCCCGAGACCGATCGCGATCGCACCGGCCGCGGCGACAACCGCGCGCATCCTGCGTGAGACCGGGATGAATGCGTGGCGATACAACATGAAAGAGTATCCGGACGCGATGAACCCGACGAGACCCATCAGGCCGAGCGCCCGGATCGAGTTGCTCTCGAGCTGATTCACGACCCCGAGCACGGAGACGACCGCGAGAAGGCCGAGCGTCACCGCCAGCCTCGCGTTCGACGATTCGCGGTACCGCCGCCACACGCGGATCGCCCGGACACACAGCCACACGAACGCTGCGGCCTCGACGGCATTCATCGCCCGGATAGACAACAACATCTCGTTCGATGGTACGGCGCAGATGTGCCGGTGCTCTATGGCCCGGAGGAAGGAGCCTTCGATACCGACGTGACTGGCCCGGTCTACCTAGCTCAGTAGGACAAGCCCCACGTCGCGCGCTCTGCCGCGTCGGAACCGCAATGCAAGCACGGCCCGGACACCGGCTCGCGCTCGAGAGGGAGGATGCGGATCGTGGCCTTCGTTTCGGCTTTGATCTCGGCCTCACACGTCGCCTCGCCGCACCACAAGCCTTCCATGAACCCGCCGGGCTCGTCGAGGAGCGCTTTGAACTCGCCGTAATCCTTGGGTTGGAACGTGTGCTCGCTCCGGAACCGCGCCGCGTCGTCGAACAGCGCGCGCTGGATCTCGGCGAGGACCTCCGCGACGCGCGCCGGCGCCGAGGAGGTCGGAACCGTCTCTTTCTCCTTGCCGTCACGTCGCGCGATCACGAGATGATCGGCTTCCACATCCCGGGGGCCGAGGTCGATGCGAACGGGGACACCCTTGAGCTCCCATTCGTTGTACTTGAAACCCGGGCGCAGGTGATCGCGCTCGTCCACCTTTACGCGCCAGCCCTGGAGCGCGCGCCGGACCTCGTCCGCTCGCTGGTACACACGCGCACGGTCCTCGTCGGACTTGAAGATCGGAACGATGACGACTTGGTGCGGCGCGATCCCCGGAGGCAGCCGCAACCCTTTGTCGTCGCCGTGCGTCATGATCACGCCGCCGACGAGCCGCGTCGATACTCCCCATGAGGTCGCGTACGCGTGCTCGAGCTCACCGGCGCGCGATTGGAACTGCACGCCGTACACGGTCGCGAGCTTCTGACCGAAGTAGTGCGACGTTCCCGATTGCAGAGCCTTCCCGTCCCGCATCATGGCTTCGATGGTGAAAGTCTCTTCGGCTCCGGGGAAACGTTCGCTCGCCGACTTCCGGCCGCGCAGCACCGGCACACCGAGGACGGATTCAACCGCGTCCGCGTAAACCTCGTGAAGGATCCGTAACGTCTCCGCCATCGCTTCTTCCGAGGTTTCGTGCGCGGTGTGTCCCTCTTGCCACAGGAACTCGGTCGTCCGCAGGAACACGCGCGGCCGTAGCTCCCACCGCACGACGTTCGCCCACTGGTTGTAGAGCAACGGCAAGTCTCTGTATGACTGCACCCATTTCGCATACGTCGCCCAGATGATCGTCTCCGACGTCGGGCGCACGACGAGCGGCCCTTCCAGCTTCTGGCCGCCGGCGTGTGTGACCACGGCGACTTCGGATGCGAACCCCTCGGCGTGATCCTTCTCGAGCTCGAGGAGGTGGTTCGGTATCAGCATCGGGAAGTACAGGTTCTCGTGGCCCGTGGACTTGATGCGCGCGTCGACCGCATCGCGGATCGCTTCCCAGATCGCGTACCCGTAGGGCTTGATCACGAACGCGCCTCTCGTGCCGAGCGACGGCTCGGCGAGCCCTGCTTGCTTCACGACCTCCTGGTACCAGGCGGGAAAGTCGTCCTTCTGCGTAGGAAGCGCCATGGCGCGGGAGTGTATCGGCAGCGCGCGCGTCCGTCCCGCAGATGCGAAAGCCCGGCCGCTGCCGGCCGGGCTTCCACACGACGCGTCTTTCTAGGCTGTTGCTTTGATCGTGTAGGTGATGCTGCTCGAGCCGCCGTAGACGTACACGCCGACGTAGTACCAATCGGCTGCCGGGTTGCTCACCGAGCACGATTCGTTGGCCGTCGAGCCGGTGCTCGAGCAGTCGTAGGTTGTGGTCGGCGGCTTCGAAGCGCGGCGCGCATACAGGTCGAGATCCGGGTTGCAGCTGAACAAGCCGCATGACGACGAGCCGCTCAGCGTCACCGCCAGCGAGCTCTTCCCCGCAGGCACCTGGATCTTGTAGTACTTCCACGTTCCGGCGCCGCCGTTCGTGTCCGACTTCGCGACTCCGTTCGTGAGCGTCGGCGTGCTCGGGTCGGGATCGGTGCTCGAGGCGACCGTTACCTGCTTGGTGGCCGACGTGCTCGCACCGGCGTTGTCCGTGACGGTGACGGTGACGGCGTAGGTGCCCGCGCCCGTGTAGGTATGCGACGGGTTCGCCGCCGTCGACGTCCCCCCGTCACCGAAGTTCCACGAGCGGGACGCGATCGTTCCGTCGGAATCGGTGCTCGTATCGGTGAAAGTGCACGACAGACCCGTGCACGAAGAAGTGAAGCTCGCGACGGGTGCGGCGTTCGAGCCGCCGCCCGCCGAGATGAACCCGGTGTACAGCAGTTTGTTCGGCGAGCCAGATCCCGCGCTTTGCACGACGCCGTTCGTCGCGTTGGACGTCAGCCCGTTCGAAACCTGCGCCGGCGTTGCTCCCGGGTTCGCCTGGAGGTACAGCGCAGCTGCCCCGGTGACATGAGGCGTTGCCATCGACGTCCCGCTGATCGTGTTCGTCGCGGTGTCGCTCGAGTTCCAGTCCGACGTCGTGTTGACGCCGGGAGCGAAGATGTCGACGCACGTTCCGGTGTTCGCCCAGGAGGCCTTCGTATCCGAGGTGTCGGTGGCGCTCACGGTGATGGCGGATGGAACGTCGGCAGGCGACGTGCTGCACGCGTTCTGCGACATCCCGAGCACGTTGCCGTTCCCTGCCGCGATCGCATAGGTGACGCCGCTCGCGATGGAGTTCGCGACCGAGTTGTCGAGCGACGACGACGCCGAGCCACCGAGCGACATGTTCGCCACCGCAGGCTTCACGGAATGCCCGGTGACCCAGTCGACGCCTGCGATCACGCCGGAGTTCGAGCCGCTGCCGTTGCAGTCGAGGACGCGGACCCCAACGAGCGTCACTTGTTTCGCGACGCCGTACGCCGCACCGCCGACCGTCCCCGAGACGTGCGTCCCATGCCCGTTGCAGTCGTTTCCGTTGTTGCCGTCACCCACCGTGTCGGTTCCGATGGAGGCTCGGCCGCCGAAGTCCGTGTGCGTGACGCGGATGCCGGTGTCGATGATGTATGCGTGGACCCCGGCACCGGTCGCGTTGTAGGTGTAGCTGCTGTTGAGCGGCAGGTTCCTCTGATCGATGCGGTCGAGGCCCCAATCGGGGTTCGACTGCGTCGCGCCGAGCTGCACGACGCCGTCTTGCTCGACGCGCGAGACGCGCGCGTCGTTCGCGAGGGCGCCTGCGAGGTCGTCGCTCATCCGCATCGAGAACCCGTTGAGCGCGAAGCGATAGACATGCGTGACGACCCCGCCGTACGCCGCCGCTATCACGGCAGACTCCTCGTCGACGAGCCGGGACGGGGTGAGCAGCGTCACGATGTAGCTCCCGGCGATCGGGCGCGCGGCGCGAACGACGTCGGCGCGCGCGGCCTGCGCCGGTAGAGACGCAAGGAGCATCACGAGCAAGGTGATGCCGAGGACGAAGCGGACGATTCGGTGCATGAGCCCTCCGATCGGGGAACACGGATGGGCGGCGTCACCCAGACCCACGGATCACGGTCACTCGTAGATACGAGCGAGCATGCGGATCTCTTACGCGCGAGCTGTCGCCCTCGCGGCGTCTTACGGAGAACGTCCTATCTGCATCAGGGGCGGCGAGCCGACCGGCGAGACGCGCGCGCCTCCCGAACCGGCTCCGCGCGCGCGCAGCTCGACGGCGAGCTTCTCCGCCTCACGCGCGAGCTCTTCGACGATGTCTGATTCTGGAACGGTGCGGACGACGGTCCCGCGCACGAAGATCTGTCCTTTTTCCTTCCCTGCTGCCACGCCGACATCTGCCTCACGCGCTTCACCCGGCCCGTTGACGACGCATCCCATCACGGCGACCCGCATCGGAACATCGATGTCCTTCAGGCGCTGCTCGACGGCCTCCGCCAACGCGTACACGTCGACTTCGGCTCGGCCGCACGACGGGCATGCGATGAGATCGAATCTCTTCTCGCGAAGACCGAGCGATTCCAAGATCGCGATCCCGGCCTTCACTTCCTCTACCGGATCAGCAGTGAGGGAAACGCGGATGGTGTCGCCGATCCCTTCGGCGAGCAGCGCGCCGATGCCGACGGCGGACTTGATGATGCCCTTGCTCGGCGTTCCCGCTTCCGTGACACCGAGATGCAGCGGGTAATCGCAGAGTGCCGCGATCCTTCGGTACGCGTCGATCATCACGACCGGGTCGTTGTGCTTCACGCTGATCTTGATGTCGTGGAAACCGACGTCTTCGAGCAGGCGTACCTCGTTCATCGCTTGCGCGACGATCGCTTCCGCCGTCGGCCCACCGAACCGATCAAGCGTCTCCCTCTCGAGCGATCCGGCGTTGGCGCCGACGCGGATCGGGACGCCGCGCGCGGCAGCCTCGCGGCCGATCAACGCGACCTTGTCGTGCTTCTTGATGTTGCCCGGATTGATGCGGATCCCCTGGCAACCGGCCTCCAGCGCGGCAATCGCGTACTTCCACTGGAAGTGGATATCCGCGATGACGGGGATGTTCGACTTGCGCGCGATGGCCGGGAGCGCGGCGACGTCGTCGGCGTCGGGAACGGCGACACGAACGATGTCGCAGCCCGTCTGCGCGAGGGAAGCTATCTGTTGCAAGGTGGCATCGACGTCCGCCGTCTTGGTGGTGCACATCGATTGGACGCTGATCGGGGCGTCGCCACCCACCGCGACCGAACCGACGTGTACCCGGCGGGATGTCCTTCGCGCGATCACGGAGTTCACTTTAGCCGGGGATCTTGGGAACGGGGTTCACGACGTCGAGGTAGAGCAAGATCAAGAACAAGCTCGCGAACGCCGCGATCACTGCGGCGGAGATCGGGATCAGCTTCCGCATGTCGACGTCACGGCCGCGGACCTTCTCGTAGGCGAGCACCGCGAGATGACCCCCGTCGAGCGGTGGCAAAGGGATGATGTTCGCCAGCCCGACGAAGATGTTGAAGCTTGCGATCAGAAGGAACAGCAGCCCGATATCGCCTCGCGCGAACAAGCTTCCGGCTTGGCCTCCGATCCCGACGATGGTGGTCGGATCCGTGGCCTTACGTTGCGCGGTCCCTCCGACGATCTTGAAGAGGTGGGCTATCGACGATGGTGAGAAGATCTGTTTGAGCGCGACCGCGCTCTCCCATATCCCCTTGCCTACGTCGATCCCGGCCGTGCCGATCGCGCGCGGGACGGAGTAGTGATCGCGCGCGTACTGCGATCCGATGCCGATGAAGCCGTACGTCTGCCCGTTCGACGATTGCGTCGTCGTCGTCGGGGTCAGTTCGATCTGCCGCCCATCGCGGATGATCGTGAATCGCACGGTTTGGTTCGGATGCGCCCGCACGTAATCGACGAGCTGCGTCCAGGACCCGACCGCCGAGCCGTCGACGGCGACGACCTTGTCTCCTCGATGGAGCCCGGCCTTCGCAGCAGGCGACTGCTGTTCGCCGTCCCCGACCTGAACGGTCTTGGAAACCTCCCCGACCGTCGTCGTCGGCTTGTTGAAATCCTCGAGTCCCGCCGTCGCGAGGACGACGGCAATGATCACGAACGCGAGCAGGAAGTGCGTGAAGGACCCCGCAGACAACACGATCGCGCGCTGCCACGGCTTCTTCGCCTTGAAGACACGATCACGGTCCTCCGGTGCGATGTCTTCGAAGGGGTTCATGCCCGCGATCTTCACGAAGCCGCCGATCGGGATCGCGCCGATCCCGTACTCCGTCTCCCCCACCTGCTTCGACCAGATAGCAGGACGGAATCCGACGTAGAAGCTGTGGACCTTCATCCCGAACTTCTTCGCCGTGATGAAGTGGCCGAACTCGTGTAACCCGATCGAGAACAGGATCGCGATCACGAAGATGACGACGCCGATACCGCTCACGAACGCGCCTCGATCTCCCGTCGAGCCACCGCGCGCGCCCACCGCTCGGCCTCGAGCACCGCGTCCAGCGTGAGGGCCCCGGCGGCCTCATGGGCGTCGAGCGCGCGCTCGACGATCGTCATGATGTCGAGATAGCCGATCCGGCCGTCGAGGAACGCCTGCACCGCTTCTTCGTTCGCGGCGTTCAGCACGCACGGATTCGTCGAGCCTCTCCGCGCCGCTTCATATGCGAGACCGATCGCCGGGAATGTCTCGTGATCGACAGGCTCGAAGTCGAGCGAGCCGAGCGACGCCCAATCGAGCGGCTCGGCGCCGTCGGGCAGCCGTTCCGGCCACGACAATGCAAGCTGGATCGGCAAGCGCATGTCGGTGCTCGCCGCCTGCGCGATACATGTGCCGTCGATGAATTCGACGATCCCGTGCACGATCGACTGCGGATGAAGCACGATCTCGATCCGATCCATCGGCATCCCGAACAGATGGTGCGCTTCGATCGCTTCGAGTCCCTTGTTCATCAAGCTCGACGAATCGACGGTGATCTTCGGGCCCATACGCCACGTCGGATGCTGCAACGCCTGCTCGACCGTGACGCCGGCAAGGTCGGCGCGCGTCTTGCCGCGGAACGGTCCGCCGGAGCCCGTGACGATCAACCTGCGCACGCCGGCTCGCCCGCCCGATGCTTGGAAGAGAGCTGAATGCTCGCTGTCGACCGGGATGAGGCGCCACGGCTCCTCACGCACCTTGTCCATCACGAGCTGGCCGCCGGCGATCAGCGTTTCCTTGTTCGCGAGCGCGACCGTCTTGCCCGCATCGAGCGCGGCGAGCGTAGGCCGGAGCCCAAGCGAGCCGACGACGGCGTTCATCACCACATCGGCGTCCGCGCACGTCGCGACGTCGAGGAGCCGCTCGATACCGTCGCGCGCCGTCAGCACGGCAAGCGAAGGGCCGAACTCATCGGTCTGTTGCGCGAGCAGCTCGGCGTTCGACCCGGCAGCGAGCGCGACGACCCGGAACCGGTCGGGATGCTTGCGGACCACGTCCAGGGTCTGCGTCCCGACGCTGCCCGTCGAGCCGAGGACGGCGATCGATCTCATCGTCACCATCCTGCCAGGACGCGCGCGCGGCCGCTCAGTGCCCGACGACGAAGTAGATGAGCCAGAACGCCGCCGGTGCGACGAGCAACATCCCGTCGATCCGGTCCATCACGCCGCCGTGGCCGGGGAGAACAGATCCCATGTCCTTGATGTCGAGATCGCGCTTCAGCATCGACTCCGCGAGGTCACCGAGCGGAGCGAGCACGATCGTGACACCTGCGAGTGCGAGCGCCGAGCCGACCGTCAGCGGCCCGAGGTGCGGTCCGACGGTGAGCGCGAGGAGGACGACGAGCAACGTCGCGCCGGCAGCCCCCTCCCACGTCTTCTTGGGGCTGAGGCGTGGGCTCATCGGATGTTTGCCGAATGCGATCCCCGTCGCGAACGCTCCGACGTCGTACAACGCTGCAGCGCCGAGGAAGGAGATCGTAAGGACGGGTCCGTGCGGCAGCCGGCTCAGCATGATGACGTGCGCGGCGAGCAGCACCGGATAGACGACCCCGAAC
>JBHELL010000148.1:0-3825 GCA_046263075.1 Actinomycetota bacterium
CTTCGCCGCCAAGCTCAACACCACGCCGCTCGGCACGAATGCGACCTATTCCTTCATGGTGTGGAAGCACCCGGAGATGACGGGGACCTTCACGACGCTATGCGAGGACGGCAGCGCGCGCTGCTCCTAGTCAGGATCTGATCTCGTCGAGCGCCCCACGGGGCGCTCGATGTTTTCCGGGGACATGCCGAGCACGTCGAGTGCGAACGCGTAGATGAGCGCGCGATCCTTGATCGCGTCGTACCTGCCGCTTGCGCCGGAATGACCAGACACCATCTTCGTCTTCAGGAGGACGCGGTTGCCCGACGAGTCGAGGTCGCGCAAACGCGCGACCCACTTCGCCGGCTCCCAGTAGTTGACGCGCGGGTCGTTCAGTCCGCCGATAGCGAGGATGTGCGGATGCGACTGCGCGCGTACGTTCTCGTACGGCGAGTACGCGCGGATCCAACCGTACTGTTCGGCGATGTTGGGGTTGCCCCATTCCTCGTACTCCATCACGCTGAAGAGCAGGTTCGGGTCCATGATGGTGTTGATGACGTCGACGAAAGGAACGGCGGCGATGACGGCCTTCGGCAGATCCGGACGTAGGTTCGTCACGGCGCCCATCAGCAATCCTCCCGCGCTGCCTCCCTCGAACACGAGCTCGTTTCCGTAGCCGTTCGAGCGGAGGTGCTCGGCACTCGCGATGTAGTCGGTGAACGTATTCATCTTGTTCGCGAGCTTGCCGTCGTCGCGCCACGTCTCGCCGAGGTCGCCCCCACCCCGGATGTGAGCGATCGCGAACGCGAAACCCCTCTCCAGCAGTGGGACGCGCAGCGCCGAGAAACCGGCGTCCATGCTGAGCCCATATGAGCCGTACCCATAGAGCCATAACGGCGCCGAGCCGTCGTCGGAGCGGTCCCGCCGCATGACGATCGATATCGGCACCTCGGTCCCGTCGCTCGCTCGCGCGAAGATGCGTTCGCTGCGGTACTGCGCCGGGTCGTAGTTCGGCACCTCTTGCTGCTTCACCAGCGCGCGCGTCCGCGCGTTCATGTCGTAGTCGAAGGCCGACTGAGGTGTCACCATCGACGCGTACCCGAAGCGCAACGTCGCCGTGTCGTACCGAGGGTTCGGACCAACCCCGATCGAATAGACGGGCTCGGGTACTTCTACGACGTGGTCATCTCCATCGTCGACCCGTATAACGCGCAGCCGGCGCAGGCCGCGTTCTCGTTCGGTCAGAACGACATGATCGGCGAACCCGTCGACGGCTTCGAGGGTGACGCCGGGCCGATGCGGCAGGAGCTCGGTGCGGCTCGACATATCCGATAACGGGGCGCTGAGAAGGCGGAAGTCCTTCGCGTCCTTGTTCGTGCGTATCAACAGACGATCGCCTTGATGCTCGACGTCGTACTCGACGCCGTTCGCGCGCGGGTCGATCACGGTGAAAGCCCCGTCCGGATCATCGGCCGGGAGGTATGAGATCTCGCTTGTGACGTTGCTGGCGAGCGACAGGAAGATGAACCGGTCGCTGCGCGAGCGGTCGGCGCTTAGATAGAACGCCTGATCGGGCTCCCCATGCACGAGAACGTCTTCGGACGGATCGGTGCCGAGACGGTGCCGCCACAAGCGGTACGGCCGGTGCGCGTCGTCCATGGTTGCATAGAAGAGCGTCTCGTTGTCGTTGGCCCACACGAGCGTGTAGCCGATGCCGGGGATACGCTCGGGATACAGCGCGCGCGTCTCCAGGTCCAAGACGTGCAACGTGAAAACCTCGCTGCCGTCGGTGTCGAATGCATACGCGAGCAACCGGTGGTTCGGGCTGATCTTGAACACGCCGAGGTCGAACTGCTCGTGGCTCTCTGCGAGCGCGTTCTCGTCCAGCAAGACCTCTTCGGGCGCCTCGATCGAGCCGCTCTTGCGGCAGTGCATCCAATACTGCCAGCCTTCTTCGATCCGCGAGTAATAGAAGAAGCCGCCGTCCTGCACCGGGGCAGTCTGATCGGTTTCCTTGATGCGCGCCTTCATCTCCTCGAACATCTGCTCTTGAAGCGTTTCGGTGTGCCGCAGGACGGCCGCCGTGTACGCGTTCTCTGCCTCGAGATGTGCGAGCACTTCCGGGTCCTCGCGTGTGATGTCCTTGAGCCATGCGTAGTCGTCCATGAACGTGTCGCCGTGCAGCGTGCGTGTTACCGGACGCTTCGGCGCGCGCGGCGGTGCCGGCTGCTCCGTCTTCATGGCGCGGCAGCTTACCCTGCGGGACGGCCCGGTTTGGGCCTGTAGCGTTAACGCGCGACTAGGGCTGCGCGCGCAGCAGATCCGCGACGCCCGCACGAGGAGGCGCGAACGCATCGATGATCACGCACCCCTCTCCGAGCGCGCGCGCACCGTGCGGGACGTGCGGCTCCGCGTGGTAGCAGTCACCCGGCTCGAGGACCCACGTCGACGAGCCGTCGGTGAACTCGCAAGCGCCCTTAACGATGTAGCCGAGCTGCTCTTCTTCGTGACTGTGCACGGGGGACTCGGCGCCTCCTTCGAGCGTGACGACATTGACATTCAAGCGCGCACCGAGGAGTGGTTTGAAGGTGATCCGCTCGACCAGCGGGAACGACGGCATCTCGATGCCGCGCACGTTCCGCAGCTCGCTCACGAGGCCGCCGACTGCCGCAGCCCGCGATAGAGCAACAGTGCGTCACCGGAGCGGCGACGGAGCTCCCGCTCGAGCCCGGCGATCGGGTACAGGTTCTGCGGCGCGCGCGGGTCTTTGTGGCTCGCCGACGCGAACCGCGGCAACGTCACCGCTGCGAGGTCTGCGAGCGAGACGACATCGCCGGGGGAGAGGTCGGGGTTCGCTTCGCAGCGGACGACTCCCGCCCACGGGTGCCCGCGCCCGCCTGGGAGCCGGAGATACCAGGAGTACCTCGTCCACGTCGTCGAGATGAGGAACACCGGCGTGCGCTGGCCGGGCGCGAGCCGCCCGACCACTGCGTTCTGCTCCTCGGGCAGATACGGCGCGCGATGCGACTTCACATAGCCGATCGCATGCTCGACGTCGGTGCGACCCCACAGCAGGCCGTCGAGCACGATCAGGTCTGCGCCGGTCACCGCGCGCGCGACGTCTGCTTCCAGTTGGCGCATCCGCTCGACGACGGCTATCCCGAGCTGATCGATCGTGCCGGCGGACATGCGAAGCTCGTAGGTGACGTGTGGCGTTCGGATCTCGCGCGCGCCGGGGGAGGCGGTGAACAGCCCGCGCCGAACCTCGACCGATTCCACGAGCGCGCGCCCGTTGCATCGGACGAGCCCCGCGGCATAGGTCGCGCAGAGGCCGGGCCGCACCTCGCCTCCATCTTGTTCGATCCACACCTGGGCGTCGATGCGATCGATACCGTCGACGAACGCCGTCGAGCTCGGAACGGCGGCGACGGGCATCAGCGGACGCCACTCTCGCATCGGGAGCTCGATTCCGCATTCGACCGTCGCTGTGATCTCGTCGTTCTCGCTCGTCAACGTTTCAGCAGCGACCCCGTAGTCGGGCGCCCAGGCTTCGACGGCGAATCTCATGCGAGCACCTTCTCGACCACCGACGTCGTCGGGCCTTTTCGCACCTCGAAGCGAACCGGAACGCGCTCGGCCAGATCGCGGACGTGGGTGATGATGCCGACGACGCGATTCGTCGACGACAGCGTTTCGAGCGCGGTTGCCACCGTTTCGAGGGTCTCGACGTCGAGGGTTCCGAACCCTTCGTCGAGGAAGATGGACTCGAGTTGCACCGCGGTGTTCGCCGACAGTTGCGCGATCCTGTCGGACAGCGCGAGCGCAAGAGCGAGCGAGGCGAGGAAC
>JBHELL010000149.1:0-3827 GCA_046263075.1 Actinomycetota bacterium
ACATGATCTATCGCCGAGCCGCCCTCGACCGGACCGGCGGGTTCGACGAGCGATTCAAGCTCGCGTTCCTCGAGGACTCCGACGTGGCGTTCGCCGTGCAGCAGCAGGTCGCTCCCATCCTCTGGGATCCGTCGGTGGTCGTGTATCACCTCGTGTTGCCGCCGAGCCGCCGCAAGTTCATGCGCGAAGCACGCAAGCGCTTCTACAACCCTCTGCTCTTCGCGAAACACCCGGCGCTGTACGTCCGGCACATCAAGCCGGTCATCCCCGGGATCCCGAGGGTGCACGCTCGGTACATGATCGCCGTTGTGATCTTCGTGGCGCTGGTGATCACAAGCCTGCTGACATCGCCCGGCGTGTGGGGCGGCGCCGTCTTCGCCGCGATCGCCGTTGCCTTCTACTACCGCCGGCTCGTTCATGCGTACCGCGCGCGCGACGTGATCACGTGCCTGCAGGTCGCCGCGCATCCCTTCGTGCAGACGTACTGGGTGATCCGAGGCGCGATCGCGTTCAAGTCGTTCTCCTTCGACCTATGAATATCGCGTACACGGTTCGCCGTTCGTTCCCGGGTCCGGGAGGGATCGCGACGGCGTTGCGGGTCACTGCCGCGGAGCTCGCCAAGCATCACCGCGTGCGTGTCTGGGCCGCGCGCATCGACGACGAGCCGATCTCGCGCCTGAACGCGACCCTCCAGCCGCAATCGTTCTCGCCCTTCTGGCTCGACAACGTCGAGGTGCGACCGGTGCCGATGGACGTCCTTTCTCGCGCCGCGTCGTCGCCGATGGCATTGCTCGAGGTTCCCGGCCTTCGCGGGTTCGGATATCAACCGCTGCGACGTCTGACGTCGCCGGCGTATGTGCGAACGATCGCGCCGCGCCTGTCGGGGGAGTGGGGAACCCCCGATGTCGTGCACGCGTGGGGTGGCGAGCATCTCAATTGGGCCGCGGGACATGCCGCGCGCGCGCAACAGCTCCCACTCGTCGTCACGCCCTTCGCCCATCCGAAGGCATGGGGCGACGACGACATGAACGCCGCTTTCTACCGCAGCGCCGATCGTGTGCTCGCGCTGCTTCCGACCGAGGGCGACTTCTACGGATCGCTCGGGGTCGAGGAGGATCGCGTGCGCGTCGTCGGTGTGCCGGTGACGCCGCTGCCGGACGACGGACCGGACGTGCGCGCGCAACACAAGATCGGCGAGCATCTGCTCGTGCTGTATTTCGGCGTCAAAGAACCGTATAAGGGGTACCCGATCTTGCTCGAGGCGGCTCGGCACGTCTGGGCGGAGCACCCGCACGCGCGCGTGGCATTCGTCGGTCCTCGAACCGCTGCATCCGAACGAGACTTCGCCGCGATCGACGACAAGCGCATCATCGAGGTCGGCCGTGTCGACGACGCAGAAGCGCGCGCGTGGCAACGCGCTGCGAACGTGCTCTGCTTGCCGAGCACCAGCGAGATCATGCCGGTGACGATCCTCGAATGCTGGTCGGCCGGCGTCCCCGTCGTCGCGGCCGAGTGGTGGTGCGCGCGCGATCTGATCGACGACGGCCGCGACGGGATCGTGACCACCGCCGAGCCGCAGCCGATCGCGCGCGCGATCGTCTCCCTCCTGGCAGACCCCGCAGGTGCGAAGACCATGGGGAAGTCGGGCTACGCGAAGGTCGTCGAGAAGTATTCGCCGCAAGCGGTCGCGGCTCGGCACGAGTCGGCGTACCGGGAGATCACGTGAAACAGAAGGCCCGCGCGCTCGACGAGCGCTACTTCGGCGGCCGCATGCGCAGGTGGTGGAACCGAAACGCCGTGCTCGGCGGCGGGTGGGGCGAGTTCCTCGCGCGGCTTGATTCCGTCGAGCCGGGATCGGTGGTGCTCGACATCGGCGCAGGCGAAGCGACGTTGCGCGCGCGCGTCCCGCATGCGCGATACGTCGCGATCGATCGCGGCATCGGACACGCCGGCTGGGACTACTCGCACCTCGATGCCGTCGGCGACGCGTCGCGCATCCCGCTCGGCGATTCGTCGTGCGATGTCGTCGTGAGCAAGCAGGTGCTCGAGCACCTGTCCGAGCCCGCGCGCGCCGTCGAAGAGATCGCGCGCGTCCTGCGTCCGGGCGGGGTGGTGCTCCTCTCGACGAACCAGCAGTGGCCGCAACATCAGGTGCCGCACGACTTCTTCCGCTTCACGTCGTACGGTCTGCGTCACGTGTTCGGCGGAGCGGGACTCGACGTTGAAGCGATGCAGCCGATGGGCGGCGCCTTCAGCGTGCTCCTGTTCCAGTTCGGTCAAGTGTTCGCGCCGGAGATCTGGGGGCGCAGCGCGCGCGGACGAACCGTGGCCTCCGTGGCGCTGAAGCCCATCGCGTGGTTGATGAAGGTGCTCCTTCCGCTCGCGAGCCTGCTCGACCGACTCGACCGGAAGAAGGACAACACGCTCGGCTGGTACGTGCGCGCGCGAAAGCCGGCCGGTTGAGTGGCGACCGGGCCGTAAGCTGAGCGCGATGTCCTCCATGCCGAGCGCGCGCAAGCGTCGGCTTGATCGCTGCGGCGATCGCTTACGTCGTGAGCGGCCGCCGCTCGATCTCGCACCGTCAACGGTCGCGCAGATCGTTCGACATCGAAACCCGGCTCGACGTGCCGGTGGAACAGGTCATGAGCGCTGAATGGATCGAGATCCCACTCGACGCGTCGCTCCAGGGACGTCGCGACGCATTACGCGATCCGAGCGAAAGCGCGGGCCATTCCCGTCACCGACGACGGCCGGTACGCCGGCATGGTCGAGCTCGGACGGCTCGGCGATGTCGAGTCCGACACGTGGCCGGCGGTTCCTGCTTCGGCGCTGATGGACGACCGGCCGGCGCTGCACCGATCGCAACGGCTCGGATCTGCGCTCGAGACGATGCGCGCAGCCGGTGTCGAGCGCGCAGCCGTTGTGCAGGATGGGCGCATCGTCGGTGTGCTCAACAGCTCCGACGTCATCCGGGTCGAGCAGATCCTCGAGCAGCTCGGCGACGGGCGCGCGCGCTAACGCTCCGTAAGCCCTCTCCAGAGGCGGCTCATCCGCGGCCCGAGTCGAGCGAGCTCTTCCAGGTGGGCCGACGCAAGGCCGGCAAGCGTCCGATCTCCTTCGCGCGTCAGCGCGAGCCGCACGACACGGTGGTCGTCTTCATCTTGGAATCTGTGCACGAGACCGGCGGCTTCCGCGCGGTCGATCAGCTCGACGGCGCTGTGATGCCGCAGCAGGAGGGCATCCGCGATCTCGCCGATCGTCGGCCCACTGGCCGAGTCGCTTCCTCGCACCGCCAGCAACAGCTGGTGTTGCGCGGTGTGATGCCCGCCTTCACCGCTTGCTCCTCGGACCAGCGCAGGAAGGAGCGCAGCCCGGTCCGGATGTCGAGTAACTTCCGGAAATCGGCATCGGTCAGCGCGCGTTGCACAGAAATATCGTAACACGATATTATTGAGCCCATGCGTACCTCGCCCCGGCGGCTGTTCGTCTTGGCGCTGCTCGCGGCGCTGCTCGGCGGTGTCGGCGGGGGAGCCGCATACGTGTTGCTCCATCTGATCGGGCTCATCACGAACCTCGCGCTGTTCCATCGCTACGGCTGGACCGTTCCCTCCTTCGCCCATCACGACTTCGGGCCGTGGTTGTTCACCGCGGCGATCGGTGGCGGGCTCATCGTCGGTTTCCTCGCGAAGTGGTCTCCGGTCATCAAAGGTCACGGCCTTCCCGAAGCGATGGAGGCGATACTCGAGAAACAGAGCCGGATCTCTCCGCGTGCGGCGATCGCGAAGCCGTTGTCGGCGGCCATCGCGATCGGAACCGGAGGCCCGTTC
>JBHELL010000150.1:0-9827 GCA_046263075.1 Actinomycetota bacterium
CGCCGAGCATGAGGCTCGACGGGATGAAGGCGAGGGCGACCCATCGGAGACGGCGCGCGCGCGAGGCCGGCGGCGACCCGTGACAGACGTGCGGCTCGTCGGGACGAGCCGGCGCGCGCCGCACGACGGCGACGCACGCACCGATCAACACGATGAGTGCTGCGTATCCGATCGTCCAGATGCGCGCTTGCTGCGCGAGACGAAGGTGCGGCTCGACGATGATCGGGTAGGCGAGGAGCGAACCCATCGAGCCGATGTTGCTCGCTGCATAGAGGAAGTACGGATCGCCGGCGCTCCGGTGTCGCGTGAGGGAGAACCATCGCTGTAGAAGCGGCGCGGTTGCGGAGACCGCGAACGCAGGCGCGCCTGCGGCGACGGCCAGCAACGCGAGCAGCCACAGCGACGGGTTGCCGGACGCCGGAGGCGACCATCCGTGCGGGACGGCGACGGGCAAGAAGGCGATGCCGAAAGCAAGCACGAGCAGGTGCGCCGCGGCGTACCTCGTGCCGGCGATCACATGCGCGTACGCGTAACCAGCAAGCAGCACGGCTTGGAAGAACAGCATGAACGTGATCCAGACGGCGGGCGAGCTGCCGAGCAACGGGAGCACGATCTTCGCGAACATCGGCTGCACCGAGAAGAGCAGCGTCGAGCTGAGGAGCAGCGTCAGCCCGAAGAGGGGAACGAGCAGGCTGCGCCGCGGCGGCACCACCGCGCGCAGCGGAGGTGCCGCATCTTCGATGACGGCCGGAGCCGCCGGGTCGATGACCGACATCGGGATAGACGTCGGCAGAAGGGGTGGAGCGCGTGAATACCGGGATGAAAGGGGTGCTTACGCGATCGCGAGGCGCGGCTACGCGATCGCGATGCGCGCGCGCGCCGCGTCGAGCTCTTCGCGCAGGACCTCGATGTCTTGGTAGGTCCGTTGGAGCTCGTCTTGAACCGATGCGAGTCGCTGGTTCAGCTCTCCGAGCACGTACTCACCGACAACGGACGACCCATCTCGGTCCTCGGCGCGCAGCATCCTGATGGCCATGGCTCCCTCCCTATGACAGACGGTTCAACGCTTCATCGACGTCGATCTCGCCGCGCGCGAGACGTTCCAGGACATCCGAGCGCGGGGACGCCGGCGTTTCTGCTTTGATCCCGAGCTTGCCGAGCAGATCGTCGAAGCGGGCGCGCGCGGTGGGATACGAAACGTTCAGATGACGCTCCAGCTCCTTCATGTTGCCGCGCGAGGCGAGGAACACACGCAACGTCTCGCGCTCTTCTTCGGTCAAGATGCAGTACTCGCACTGCGTGAAGTCACCGGACAGCTCGGTACCGCAGGAATGACAGCCGAGCCGCGTCAGCGCGAGTTGGTCGGCACATACAGGGCACGTGCGTGGTGCGAACCGGCTCATTCGGCCTCCACCTTGATCTTCCCGATCCCACCTTCGATGGACAACGTCCCGGCGCCGTCGCCGAACACGAATTCGCGCTCGGCGCTTCCGATGTGGATGCCTTTCGTGGTTTCGGATCCGACGGACACGTGACCGACGTCTGCGCGCGCGCGTACCTTGACGCTGGAGCCTTTCTTCAACACGACGCGCACGTTGCCGGCGTCGCACTTGATGCGCGAGTCTCCGCGGTCGAGCACCCCTTCGGCTGTGATCGAACCCGCATCGACTTGGAGATCGAACGGGCTCGTGAAATCTTTGACACGGAACGCGCCGGCGTCGATGTCGCCGCTGATCGGACCGTGAACCCCTTCGATCGTCGCCGAGCCCGCATCGATACGAACCTCGAGCGCGAGCCGTGGGTTCATGCGGATCGACACGGGCTTCGGCTTGCTGCCGATCCCGATGACGATCGCCCGCGATCGTCCTCGTCCGCCTCCCGGGAAGGTCCATTCGCCCGACTCCGGCTCGCCGTCTCCAGCATTGATCACGAGCGTGTCCCCGTCGCGCGTGACCGTGTGCGGGCCTTCGGCGATCGCCTCGATCACCTCGGGATCCCCGACGATCTTGGCGGTTCGGAAGTCCCCGATGACGCGGACCTTCGCGACCGCGCCGGCAGGGGGAGGCGGCGGCGGGGGCGGTGACCCCAGTTCGTCGAGCTGCCACGCAGCCTCCTCGGGGCTCAGCTCCCCGGCAGCCACACGGCTGAGGATCTCGCGCCGTTCGTCGGTCATGGCGCCAGAATGTAAAACTAGCTTACGAGATTGTCAAGTAATGCTTTCGGATTTCTTGACAAGGCGGTCCGACCTGCTGTATCGAATACCTTCACATGGCGGGCTCGACGAAGAAGCGGCGCATCATCGCCTCCTGGGAGGTCGCGCGCCTGCTGCCGAAGGTCAGCCTCCCGCTCACCGTCCTCACCCCTGCCGTCGTGATCGTCGGCGCGGTCCTGTCGGCGATCTTCCCCGTCGCCACCGGGTTCGTGATCGTCCGCATCGTCCCTGCGATCCGGTCGGGAAGCCTCGGCTCCGCGGAAGGGCGCGGCTTGATCGTCGCGCTCGCGATCCTCGCCGGTCTGTTCGTCGTCTCGCAGGTGTACACGCCGTTCCAGAACCTCATCACGTTCTCCTTCTCGCGACGGGTCAGCTTGCACGTTCGGTCGCGCGTGATGCGCGCGACGCTCGAGCCGGTCGGCATCGCGCACCTCGAAGACCCCGCGATGCTCGACCGCGTCTCCCTCGCGCGCGCGGTCAGCGCAGGCGAAGTGTCGCCGGGCGACGCGACGCGCGGGTTCTTCGGTCTCATGAACGAGATGACGCAATGGGTGGTGGCGGGCATCATCATCGGCCGGTACTGGTGGTGGCTCGCAGTGGTCATGTTCGCCGTTTATCTCGGAACACGTTTCGTGTTGCGTCGCGAGATCAAGAACGTTTTCGATCGCATGATCGGGAACACGCGCGATCTCCGTCGCTCGCGCTACTTCCGCGACCTCGTGTTGCAGCCCGCCGCGGCGAAGGAGACGCGCGTGTTCGGGATGCGCGCGTGGATCCTCGATCGATTCGGGATGCACTGGCTTGCAGGCATGCGCGAGGTGTGGGAGCGCCGGCGGAAGAGCCGCATCCCATTCACGCTCGTCACGCTCGCGCTCGGCGCGGTGACGTTCGGCGCCTACTTCATCGTCGCGCGCGCCGGCGCGCAACACCGGGTCAGCATCGCCGTCGTCACAGCGCTGTCGGGGGCGATCCTCGAGTTCGGTTCCTTCAACATCGAATCGGATCTGCTCATGACGCAAGGCGCGGCGTCGATCCCCGAAGCGCTCGAGCTGGAGCGCGCGCTCGCGCAGTCGCCCGCGCCCGCGGATGTGATCGATCCCGCGGGTACGCCGCGCCGCGCGATCAGGTTCGAAGGCCTCACGTTCCGCTACCCCGGCAACCCCGCGCCCGTGTTCGACGGTCTCGACCTCGAGATCCCCGCCGGTCGCTCGCTCGCGATCGTCGGTCCGAACGGCGCGGGGAAGACGACGCTCGTGAAAGTGCTGGCGCGGTTGTACGAGGCGCAAGCGGGCCGGATCACGGTCGACGATGTTCCGCTGGCCGATATCGATGCGCGCGCGTGGCAGCGGCGGCTCGGCGCGATATTCCAAGACTTCGTCCAGTACCACTTGCCGGCATCCGAGAACGTCGGGTTCGGTGCGATCGAAAGGCTCGACGATAGGGAAGCGTTGGCGCGCGCAGCACAGCGCGCAGGCGCGACGTCCATCATCGACGAGCTGCCGAACGGCTGGAGCACGATCCTGTCGCGTCAGTACGGCGGCGGCGCCGACATCTCCGGCGGCGAGTGGCAACGCATCGCGCTCGCGCGGGCGCTGTTCGCCGTCGACGCCGGTGCAGGCGTTCTGATCCTCGACGAGCCGACGGCGAACCTCGACGTGCGCGCGGAGGTCGAGCTGTTCGACCGTTTCCTCGAGCTGACGAAAGGCCTGACGACGATCTTGATCTCGCATCGTTTCTCGACCGTGCGTCGAGCCGATCGGATCGTCGTGCTGGAGCACGGCAAGGTGAGCGAGCAGGGCACGCACGACGTGCTCCTCGCGCTCGGCGGCACGTACGCGCACATGTTCCGTCTGCAAGCGGCGCGCTTCACCGACGAGCCGGAGGTGGTCGCGTGACCCCGACGCCGCAGCCGCAGAAGGTGCGCGCGCCCCTCGTGCGCGGGACCATGACGCTGATCGGGATCGCGTTCCGCGCCTCGCCGTGGCGAGCCGCGCTCGGCTTCTTCATGACGATCGTTCAGAACTCGTCCAACGTCCTCATCGCGCTACTCATCAAGTTCGTGATCGACGCCGTCGTCAAGGGCGACGTCTCGCGCGCCGTACTCGTCGCAGGGTTGCTCGGGTTGACGTGGACGATCGTTATCGCCGCGACGGTTGCCGGCTTCATGATCACGCAAGGCTTGCAAGAGCGCGCGTCGATGCAGATCGACCGGAACATCATCGAGCTGACGGCGGGGCTCGCGACGATCGAGCACCACGAGCGTCCTGAATACTTGGACCAGTTGCAGCTGCTGCGGGACAAGCGAGACCAGATATCGCAAGCGATCCAGGCGGTCGTCCAGAACCTGTCCTTCTTGGCAAACCTGTTCGGAACGTTCGGGCTGCTGATCTACATCCATCCGCTCCTCGCGCTGCTGCCGCTCTTCGGCATCCCGTCCTTGTTCGGCGGCGCGCGCTTCCAACGCATCATGATCCGTGCCGACGAAGACGTGAGCGAGCAGCGCCGTTTCGCGAACCACCTCTTCGATCTCGCGACGGTCGCGGCGCCTGCGAAGGAGCTGCGCATCTTCGGCATCGGCCCCGAGATCCACGCACGTCACGACCGGACGCTGCTCGAGAATGACCGTCATCTCAACAGCGCACGCATCCGCGGCACGGTGTGGTTCGCGCTCGGGTGGTCGTTCTTCGCGATCGGTTTCGTCCTCGCTATGCTGTTCGTGGTCGACCGCGCGATCCACGGGCTCGCGTCGCTCGGCGACGTCGTGCTCGCGATGACGCTCGCATCGCGCGTCAACCAGAACGTCGCCCAAGGCGTCGGGATGGTGACGTGGCTCGTCGAGACGATGAAGACGGTGAGTCGCTACCTATGGCTGACGGACTTCGCGCGCGAGCGCAGGCGCGTTGTCAAAGATCCGGTCGCAGTACCGAGCCGCATCGCGCGCGGGATCGACGTCGAAGAAGTGACGTTCCGCTACCCGGGAACCGACGCCGACGTTCTTCGCGACGTCACGCTGCACATCCCGGCAGGGTCGACCGTCGCGATCGTGGGTGAGAACGGCGCAGGCAAGACGACGCTCGTGAAGCTGCTCGGCCGTTTCTACGAGCCGGCCGAGGGACGGATCGCGCTCGACGGCCTGGACATCGCGCGCTTCCCGGTCGAGGAGTGGCGCGCGCGCATGTCGGGAGGGTTCCAAGATTTCGCGCGCTTCGAGTTCGTCGCGCGCCAGGTGGTCGGCGTCGGCGACATCCCGCAGATGGACGACGAGCTCGTCGTCGTCGGTGCGCTCGAGCGCGCGTCGGCAGGAGACGTCGTTCCGACGCTCGCGCGCGGATTCGACACACAGCTCGGCAAGTCTTTCGACGACGGAATCGAGCTGAGCGGCGGACAGTGGCAGAAGCTCGCGCTCGGCCGCGCGATGATGCGCGAGGAGCCGCTGTTGCTCGTCTTAGATGAGCCGACGGCGGCGCTCGACGCGCAGACGGAGCATGCATTGTTCGAGCGGTACCACGGGGCGGCTCGACGTGTCGCGCAACAGACGGGGGCCATCACGATCTTCGTCTCGCACCGGTTCTCGACGGTGCGGATGGCAGACCTCATCATCGTGATCGACGACGGACGCGTCGTGGAAGCGGGATCGCACGCCGAGCTGACCGCGCGCGGCGGTCTCTACGCCGAGTTGTACGAGCTCCAAGCCAGGGCATACCGATGAGCGGGAGGACATAGATGAAAGACGTTGAGGACATCCGCCCCTGGTGGGTGAAATCGCCGTGGCTCTCCGTCCAGGTGCGCGTGTGGAAGGTCCGGTTCAAGCGACAGCCTTGGATGACGATCGCATTAGCCGTCTTGCTGTTGTGGGCCGTGATCGCGGCCGTCTCTTCGATCGTCGGTGCGATGCTGCAGGCCGTGACCCCGATCGTGATCATCGCATTGGTGACCTACATCGTGATGCACAACCGCAAGCACCACAGCTCGTAGCTCGTCAGCGGATCCCGGTGTCGAACGTCAGGGTCACGGTGACGAACGCGTGCGCTTTCACGCTCACGGCGACCGGCTTCAGGGACGGCGGCCCGCCGGGCGGTCCTTCGATCGTGTAGTCCCCCGGCGCGAGCGCGATCCGGAAGCTTCCGTCGGACGCAGAACGCGCGCGCGCGACCTCTTCCGTCCCCTGTAAGAACAACAGGTCCGTCGACAGCGGACGGTCCGGACACGGCGATGCTTCGATCTGGACCGGGCACGTCGGTCCGGACTTCACGAACCCTTGGACGCCCGAGTCGGCCGGTGCCGCGGTGCATGCCGCGACCATCAACGCGATGACGGCGAGCCGCTTCATCGGCCGAGATCCGCGAGCACGGCGCGCGCGGCGTTCCATCCGGGCGCGCCCGACACGCCGCCGCCGGGGTGCGTGCCGCTTCCGCATAGGTACAACCCGTCGAGCGGCGTGCGCGCGTCGAACCGCGCGGCGAACGACTGCTGCGGCGTGATCTCGCCGTGGAAGATGTTGCCGCCGGTGAGGCCGAACCGTTCCTCGAGGTCGAGCGGCCCGAGCACCTGCCGGTGCGACACCGCGGACTTGATGTTCGGCGCGTAGGACGCGATCACGTCGATCACCGCGTCGCCTGCTGCGTCGTGGTCGATCGGCACCGACCCCGGCGCGTACTGCGCGAAGCACGACGCGACGTGCTTTCCCGGCGGCGCGAGCGAGTCGTCGGTCACCGATTGGATGAACACCTCCATGAACGGCCGCGAGGATACGCGCCCCGCGCGCGCGTCGGCGAAGGCGTCCTCGAGCGCGTCGATCGACGGCGATATCTCGATCGTGCCGGCATGTTGCGGACCGGCGCCCGGAAGGGACGCGAACGACGGCAGCTCGTCGAGCGCGAGGTTCACCTTGATGACCGAGCCGGTCGTGTCGAAGGCTCGGCAGCGTTCGACGAACGTATCCGAGAGCGTGCCCGATGGAACGAGCGTGAGGAAGGTCCGCTTCGGATCCGCGTTGGAGAGCACGGTCGGCGCGGTCATCGTCGAGCCGTCCGACAGCTCGACGCCGGCCGCGCGCCCCGCTTCGACGAGGACCGACGCCACGTGCGCGCCGGTTTCGATCCGTACGCCGGCCTCTTCGGCGCAGCGTCGCAACGCTTGCGTGACGCCGCCCATCCCGCCGCGCACGTATGCCCAGGTTCCGGCACCGTCGACGAGCTCCCCGCCGAACGCGTGGTAGGTCATCACCCACGCCGTGCCCGGCGCTCGCGGCCCGTTGAACGTTCCGATGATGCCTTGGCCGGCGAAGGCGCCGCGCACCGCGTCGCTCTCGAAGAAGTGCTCGACCGTCTCGGCCGCCGAGCCCACGATGGCGTACCGGTAGATGTCGGAAGGAAGCGCGCGCTCGAGCTCGGACAGTGACGGCGGCGGCGACAAGATCAATGGCCGCACGGTGTCCGCCACGGCGTCCCAGAACGCGTTCCAGCGCGGGTAGGCGTCGGCGTCTCGAGGTGAGACGCGCGCGATCTGGTCACGCGTGCGCGCTTCGTCACGCCATACGAAGAAGTGCCGGCCGTCGAGGGACGGCACGAACATGCGCGGCTCCTTCGGATACAGCGACAGGCCGTGCCGGCCTAGGTCGAGCGCCGCGAAGATCTCCGGTCGGAACAAGCTGAACGAGTACGCCGCCGTCGACACGCGGTAGCCCGGGAGCAGCTCTTCGGTCACGCATGCACCGCCGACGACGTCGCGACGTTCGAGCACCGTTACCGTGAGCCCGGCTTTCGCGAGGGCGCACGCGGCGACGAGCCCGTTGTGTCCGGCTCCGATGACGATCGCGTCGATCTGCGGCATGTGTCCGTGCTCCTTCGGTGCTATGTCGTTCCAACCTTGCGGACTATCAGCTGCGCGGATGCGCTCCCCGATTATCGATGTGTCCGGTGCAACAACCAACCTGAGGCGGTCCCGCTCTGCACCTCAACGATACGCGGCAGCTGTCGGAGTTCTTGACGCGCGTTTCGTCGTTCCCCGACGAGACGTCGACGTTGCGCTCTGCGGTGACGGCTGCATCCGAGGTATTGCAGGCCGACGGTGGGGCGATCATGCGCGGCGACGCGATCGTCGCGACGCCGGACGGGATCGCGGCGACCCACCCGACCGCGCTCCGCGCGGCCGCGCGCGCGGCACGGCTCGACGCCGCCGGTGGCTCGACACTCGCCGTCCAGATCGAAGACGGCGTCCGGCTTGTCCTTCTGCGCGCACGCCCGTTCGACGAAGCCGAAGCGCGGTTGCTGCGCGCGATGTCGCGCATGCTGATGCTCGCGGTTCACAGCATGCGCGCGCTCGAACGCGAACGGAAGGCTGCCACCGTGCGTGCGACGAAGGCGCCGGCGACGGAGCTCGCCGCGTTGCTCGAGCGTCAAGCGTTGCTCGAACGGCTCGGCCGCGCGCAGCGGTTCCTTGCGCGCCGCGGTTCGATGCGTCAGACGCTCGACGCTGCCGTCGCGGCGGCAAGCGAGCTGCTCGGAGACGAGATCGTCGTCATCCGGCTGATCGAAGAGAACGAACCCGGCTACGTCTACCTCGCTGCGGCGCGCGGCGTCGAGCCGCGCGTGCGTGCGCCGGTCGGTAACGGGATCTCCGGGCGCGCGATCTCGAGCGGCGGTCCGGTCGCGCTGTACGGACCGGACGCGCGCACCGCGTGTGGCCTCCCCTTCGGTGACGAGCGGATCGCATCTGCGCTCGCCGCTCCGCTCGACGCGGGCGATGGGACGATCGGTGCGATCATCTCCGCCACGCGCTTGCGCGAACGCCGCTACTCGAAGCAAGAGATCGAGATGTTCATGGTGCTCTCCGAAGCCGCGGCGATCGCGCTCGCCGATGCCCGTGTGGCCCAAGCGGCGGCCGATGGGTTGCACGACGCGCTCACGTCGTTGCCGAGCCGCTCGCTCTTCGTCGACCGGTTGCGTCACGCACTCACGGCGTCGCAACGGTCGGGGAAGCGCGCCGGCGTGCTCGCGATCGATCTGGACCGGTTCGCGCTCATCAATGACGGCTTCGGGCAACTGTCCGGCGACGCCGTGCTCGTCGAAGTCGCCGAGCGTATCCGTCGGTGCTTGCGGGTCGGAGACACCGCGTCGCGTTTCGGCGGCGACGAGTTCGGCGTCGTCGTCGAGAACATCGAAGGCCTCACCGACGTCATCCCGGTGGCCGGACGCATCCTCGAAGCATTGCGCGCGCCGATCGCGGTCGGCGGTCGCGACATATCCCTCGGCGGTTCGATCGGCATCGTGGTGGCTGCGGGCGGCGAGTCGGCCGAAGAGCTCATGCGGTTCGCGGCCGTCGCGATGCACGAGGCGAAATCCGGGGGGCGCAATCGCTACGAGGTCTTCGAACAAGGCATGCACGAGCGGCTCGTGTCGCGCGTCGCGCTGCAAGCCGATCTCGAGCGCGCGATCCCCGGCGACGAGCTGTCGCTCTATTACCAGCCGGTGGTCTCGCTGGCGGACGGATCGATCAAGGGCTTCGAAGCGCTGATCCGTTGGCGCCATCCGGAGCGCGGGCTGATCCTCCCCGACACGTTCGTGCCACTCGCGGAAGACATCGGTGCGATCGTCGCGATCGACCGATGGGTGCT
>JBHELL010000151.1:0-12782 GCA_046263075.1 Actinomycetota bacterium
GCGCCGGGTTCGCCGGCGCGGTGCACGCGCGCGCGAGGTGTTTCGCGCATGCCGCCGCGATTGCCTCGCGGAGGGCGTCGGTTCTCGTCGAAGCGACCGCATCGATGAGCCTTCGATGAAGCGCTTCGTCGGCGGTAAGGCTCGTCGAGTCACGAACCATCGCCTCCGCTATCCGCGCGTCGCGTCCGTGCGCCTGGGCAAGCGCGCGCGCGTACGCGGCGGCGTCGTTGGTGACCTTTTCGCTCATCACTTCGCCGCTGAAGCCGACGGGATGGGCCGCGCCGATGTTGGTTCCGGGCGCCATAGCGGCGTACGGGCAGCCGAGCATGATGATCGCCCCGGCCGATGCCGCGCGCGCGCCCGTTGGCCCGGTCCAGCACACGACCGGCTGCTTCGCGGCGCCTATGGCCGTGACGATGTCGCGCATCGACTAGCCGAGCCCGCCCGGCGTTTCGATCCGGATCAGGATGGCTGCCGGCGCATGCTCGATCGAGCGTTTCACGTAGCCGGCCATGAAAGGGTCGACGGAGCCGGTCATCGAGATCTCCGTCACCACGTCGCTTCGCTGTTGGGCGAACGCGGGTGCGGCCAGAAGGAGCAGCAACCCCGCGAGAAGCAACGAGGCGAGCACGGCGCGGTGGTTCATCCCCCCTCCTGCGCGCAGTCTACGCCGGGGCGCATGTAGGCCGCGCGCGCGTGACGCTGCCGCGCGCGTAAGGGGTTAGGCGGGCGGGGCGATCAGGTGCAAGCGGAAACCTTCACGAACCGCGGACACTCGGTTGTTCACGCCCATCTTGCGATACAGGTTCGCGACGTATGTGTTCACGGTTCGCTCGCCGATGCCGAGATTCGCGCCCATCCCGCGCGCGCTCAACCCTAGCGCGAGAAGCTCCAGCACTTGCTGTTCGCGTGTCGTCAGCTGGAACGGCGGAGCCTCCGGGCGCGCGCTGATCACACTGAGGAGCTTGGACGTATCCGGTGGTCGCAGATATACGCCGTCGGTTGCAAGAGACCTGAGCATCGTGCTCAGCTCGCCGATCCCGGCGGACTTGGAGATGAAGCCCGACGCCCCGGCGCGGAATGCCTCGCGGATCGCGTCCTGATCATCGCGCACGGTGAGCACAACGATGGCTGCGCCATTCGTTCGCGCGCGCAGACGCCGCGTCGCTTCGAGTCCGTCCATCTCCGGCAGATTGAGATCCATCAGAACGAGATTCGCGCCGAACTCGATCGCACGGTCGACTGCTTCGGCGCCGGTCGCCGCCTCGCCGACGACGGTGACGTCCGGGATCGACTCGAGGATCGCGCGGATGCCACGCCGCGTGAGCGGTTGATCCTCGACGAGAAGGATCCGCCAAGCCGGGATGAGCGCCCGCGCGGTCGCGGCTGTGCTTGTCTCTTCGCGTGGAGTCATGTTTCCTCCGTCATCGCCACTATGTCGTTCGCCTGCGCGAGGATCACCGATAGAAGCTCGTCTCGCCGAGCGGGGGTCAGAACGGAGCCTGATTCGAAGAGCGTGCGCGCGCACCCGTAGATCGACGCTGCAACGTTGCGCAGCGCGTGACGAGACACCCGGACGACGTCCTGATCTCGTTGTGTGCTTCGTTGAGCCGTCGCCACGATCTCTCCTCTTTCGCAGCGACACAACGGTACTCCGGAGCGCTGCGGAGAGATATGGCACGCCGGGACCATCATCCGGGTCGAAATCATCCGATACCGGACGATGCACGCGGGAGCGAGGGACCGGGTGACCGTCGAACTCAGACGCGAAGCTCGACGGGCACGACGGTGAGGGTCATCACCCGACCGTCGCGGAACACTGCCACCTCGAGCGGTCTGCCGATCGCGTCCGACTGCATCAGTGTCTGCAGGTCTTCCATCGCGGGAACGGCAACGCCGTCGATCGAGAGCACGAGGTCTTCGGCGCGGATCCCCGCGCGCGCGGCCGGACTTCCGGGCGTCACCTCGACCACCTCGATCCCGCGATCGCGCGCAACCTGCTGCGCCACGCGCGGCGGGAGAGGTCGAGGACCGCCCGCGATGCCGAGGAAGGCTCGACGAACACGACCGTCGCTGATGAGTGCGGCGATGATGCGTCGCGTCGTGGCATTGACCGGCACGGCGAGGCCGAGCCCCTGTCCCATGCCCGGACCGACGACGGCGGTGTTGATCCCGACGACCCTCCCGGAAGCGTCTGCGAGCGCGCCGCCGGAGTTGCCGGGATGCAGCGCCGCGTCCGTTTGGATGACGTTCTCCACGAAACGCACGGCGTTGCCCTCGCGCGTCGGGAAGGAACGCCCGAGGGCAGACACAACACCGGCCGTAACGCTCCCTGCGAAGCCGAACGGGTTGCCGATCGCGACGACGAGTTGTCCGACGCGCAACTGCGACGCGTCGCCGAGCTTCGCAGGACGCAGCGCCGAGCCGTGCGCGCGTACGACCGCGAGATCGGAAAGCCGATCCGTTCCGACGATCTCGATGTCGAGCTCTGTTCCATCCGTGAACGCTGCGTCGCCACTGTCGGCGCCGACGACGACGTGCGCGGAGGTAAGGATGAATCCGTCCGGCGAGATGACCACGCCGGAGCCGCCACCTTCTGCGCGCGCGCCGTTGCGCGCTCGGCGCATGACGCGCAGGTTGGTAACCGACGGAGAGAGCGACTCCGCGACCGACGTCACTATCCGCGAATACGCGTCGAGCGCTTCCGCTTCGGGGGCGGGAGGCACCGGCCGGGATGCCTGCCCGTCCTCCAAGAGAGACTCGACGAAGAGCAGGTCGCTCATGAGATATACGACGCCCGCGGCGGGCTGGTTATTCCGCGCCGAGCCGTGCGCTACCCTTCGGCTGATGGCGTTCACCCCCCGCGACCTGCTGTACCGCGCGTACGCGCTGCGGCTCGAGCGCGCGGTTCGGATGGGCAAGCTCACCGAGCACGTGGGCGTCATCCTCGACGGCAACCGGCGCTGGGCGCGCGCGATGGGATACAACGACACGAGCGAAGGGCACCGGCGCGGCGCAGCCAAGATCGACGAGCTGCTCGGCTGGTGCACCGACCTCGGCATCCAAGTCGTCACGCTGTGGCTGCTGTCGACGGAGAACCTCGAAGGACGCGATCCCGGGGAGCTCGACGAGCTTCTGCGAGTGATCGAAGAGAAAGTGACGTCACTGGCAGGCGCGGGCCGCTGGCGGATCCGCGCGCTCGGCACGCTCGAGCTGTTGCCGGAACGAACGCGACAGACGATCGAAGATGCGGGCCGAGCCTCGCTCGGTCGAGACGGTCCGCTCCTCAACGTCGCCGTCGGCTACGGCGGCCGCCAGGAGATCGCGGACGCGACGCGGCGGATGCTCGAGTCGTTCGCAGCAGAAGGCATCGAGCTCGACGAGGCTGCGAAACGCGTGACGCCGGAAGAGATCGCGCGATACCTCTACACCGCCGGGCTGCCCGACCCCGACCTGATCATCCGCACGTCGGGTGAGGTTCGACTTTCGGGTTTCTTGCTCTGGCAGAGCGCACATTCGGAGTACTACTTCTGCGACCCCTACTGGCCGGACTTCCGCCGTATCGACTTCCTGCGCGCCGTGCGCGAGTACCAGCAACGCCACCGCCGTTTCGGTCGCTGAGCGGGGCAGGAACCGACCGAGTGGTCGCGAAGCTTCTGGGTAAGCCCAGGCCCGGAGGCCCCCGAGATGAGACGACCGCTCTTGTTGCTCGTCGCACTGACGATGCTCGTTCCACCCGCCGCGCGCGCGCTTCCCGTCACAGCGCAAGACACGCGCGTTGACCCGGTCATCTTGACCGGCGCCCATTTCCCGACGTGGTCGGCAGGACCGGACCCGACGTTCCGCGAGCCGCAAGCGCCGGGCAACCCGAAGACGCTCGGCGGCGGGATCCCACCGGACCCGCTGGGGCAGAGTGACTGTCACAACACCTCCGGCGACCACGAAGACCCATCGACCGACCACAGCTGTTATCAGTCTTCGCGCATCCCGCATAACCCCCGTGAAGGCGTGCCGGTTGGCCGCCTGCTCGGATACCGGTGGGACGCGGATGCGCAAGGCGGCGAGGGTCAGTTCGTGCAGATCCCGTTCCAGGTAGACGAACGATTCACTCGATACCTGTCGAACAACGCGTCGGACTTCGGCGCGTTCAGTGGCGTCGATCAGCACAACACCTACGCCTTCGATCGCGAAGGGTGGCGGTTCACAGACGACGACGGCGTGAACGTGTGCACGCCGATCCCGCGCCAAGATCCCCCCGGATCAGGCATGCGTCCCGCCACGACGCCCGACCCGGTGAAAGGGCTCGACGACGACGACGAGGTCGTGTTCATGGCGCGCGACGCCGGTCCGCGCGCGCCGGCCGGCTCGGCGCTCCCGGACGGCATCGACAGCGCTTACACCGTCCCCGTCCTCGACGTGAGCACGGGCACGACGACCTACGCGTACGTCATGCTCGCGAAACCGGATGGGCCGGCCCCCGAGTTCACCGCTCAGAACAGCCCATACGTGCGCTATACCCCCGACCCGAACGCGCGCAGCGTCTTCGTCTACTCCGAGAGCTCATATGAAAACTACGGAGCGGCGCCCAAGGGGCCGTACTGCCTTCCGAACGACGCAACGGTGCGCGACACGAGTCACGGCCAGATCGCGCAACGTCGTGAGCTCGACACCGCGTGGATCTACACCCCGCATTACGCGTTCCGGTACGACGGCCACTGGTTGATGACGCAGCTGCGCGTCGCGCAAAGCGATCTGGCAGGCCCGGGGACGAGCCCCGGTCAGTACGGGCCGGATCTCATCGACCGATGGAAGGCGCGCGCGTTCGCGCAGGATCCGTCGAGCGACACGCCGTGCTGCGGCTACGAGGAAGAAGACACGAACTGGGGCGGCTCGTCGATCCTGATGGGCGAGCGCGCAGGTCCGGTCCGCGTCATCCGTGAGACGTGGGGTGCAGACTCGAGCACCAACAACGCGCGGCGAGAGATCTTCTACCGCGACACGTTCGTGTGGGGCGATGCGCTCCGCGTTCACCCGATCCCGCCGCTCGACGGCATCTATTCGCAGTGGGACTACAACGCCGGCGTGATCACGAAGTATTACAACCCGAGCCTGCCGAACGGCGTCGCCGTCGACGGGAAGAACGACGAAGCCTTCGGGAACCTCGACGATCCGTGCAACGCGCGCTACCCGAGCGACGGTTCCCCGATCGATGACACGTATCGCTCGACCTATGCGGCGAGCCACATCTGCGATTTCTCGCCGTACCACCAGAGCGTCGACGTGACCGACCCGACGTTCAGCGGCGCCGAACAATTGCAATGGGAGGAATCGACCGGCCCGTACGGTGGGATGGTGACGCGCACGATGATCCGCGATCACACGCCGGGCGGCGACGCGCAATCGATGCTCGCGGTGCCCTACTACCGTGACGACTCCTGCTTCGACGACGGGACCGGAACCGATCCCGGCCCGAAGCTCAACCTCCGTAGCGGCGACGAGCCGGCGACGTGGGGCTACAACGCGAGCAACGTACCGGTGTCTCCCGCTCCCGCGGGATCGGAGGTCCACCAGCGGGTGTGTTGGGCACCGGGTGACCCGGTCGATCCGAACTTCTCGCCCCAAGGCGACATCCGCTACCTCCAAGGAGACATCGGTGCGCACGGCGTTCACGTCATGGTGATCGCTGAAAGCGACAACGCGTATCAGACGGTGCCGCTGACCGAGCTCGACAGCGAACAGCGCGTCATCGTCCTCGGCCCGACGCTCGACAACGTCGGCGACCGGTACGGGCGGTACGTCGAAGAACCGCTGGTGGCGCACGCGCTGCCGTACGCATAGGAAGAAATCGCTTGCGGTTCGCGCCCGAGCCACCGTAGGCTCGGGCGCTTGCCACAGGGGGGACTCATGAAGGTCGAGCCGGTACGCGTCGGCGGCGTCACGATCGAGGAGATCGATCTGCGGTCGCTGAACGACGAGATGATCACGAAGTACAACACGTTCAGCAATCTGTTGCGCGCCGAATCGAACCCGGAAGACCCGCCGATCCCGGTCGAGATGACGATCGCTCAGCTTCGCAACATCCCGGAGTTCGTGGTGGTCTCCGAGCACTGGGCCCTCAACGAAGACGGCGACATCGTCGCGCGCGCGCAAGGCGGCTTCCTTTCCACCGACGAGAACAACACCCACCTCGTCGACGCGGGAGTCGCAGTGCTGCCGGAGTACCGGCGCCGCGGCATCGGCAAGCATCTCCTCGGCACGATAGTCGCATTCGCCGAGCGCGAGAATCGCACGCTGCTCGTCGCGGGAACTTCCGAACGTGTTCCGTCGGGCGACGCGTGGTGCGAACGGATCGGCGCCGAACGAGGCCTCAGCCAGCACATCAACCGGCTCGACCTGGCCGAGCTCGATCGCGCGCTCGTCGACCGATGGGTCGAAGAAGGTCCGGGGCGCGCGCCCGGTTACAGCTTGCTGTGGCTCGACGAGGGGCCATACCCCGACGATCTGCTCGATCAGATCGTCGCCTGCCACAACATCATGAACACGGCGCCGCGCGACGATCTGCAGATCGAAGACTTCACGATCACGGCACAGCAGGTACGCGAGTGGGAGAAGATGTCGAAGGCGAGCGGCGGCCAGCGATGGTCGATCTTCATCCGCCACGACGCAAGCGACGAGCTCGTCGCATTCACCGAAACCAACTACAACCCGAGGCTGCCGAAGACGGCGTGGCAGCTTGCGACCGCGGTACGCCCGGATCACCGCGGGCACGCGCTCGGCAAGTGGATGAAGGCGGCGATGCTGCAACGGCTCGTCGCGGAACGGCCGGAGCTCGAGGATGTTCGCACGGGCAACGCCGATTCGAACGACGCGATGCTCGGGATCAACAAGCAGCTCGGCTTCAAGCATTACATCGCGTCGACCGTGTGGCAGGTTCGGGTCGAAAAAGTGAGGGCTTACCTCGACTCGAGCGCCTGACGCGACGCGGCATCTGCTTCGATCTTCGCCCAGGTGTACGTCATGGGGAACAACTCGACCCGTGACCAGGCGCGCGCTTGATCGCCGTAGTGCTCGCTGCGAGGATCCCCCGCCGAGCCGAGCGGCACGACCCAGGCGCTGCGATCCCAATCGGCGAGATCGAAGACGTATCGCGCGACCGAGCTGTGCTGGACGGTGTAGCCGTCTTCTCCGCTCGCCGCGAGCACCGTATCCGCGTCACCTCCGATCTCGACCCACGGCGGGTCGAGCTTCTCGTCGGGAAACGCGCGCGATAGCGGGTGGCGGGTCTTCGTCTTATGCACGTCGCCCCAGCGCGGCGACGGCCCCAGCTTTCCGCGAGCCCGCGCAACGGCTTCTTCGACGAGCGCGCGCACCCGGTCGTCGGTCCTGAGCAAGCGCCCGACGCCGGCGCGGACGCGGGATCGCGCCGGGGTTGCATACGGCTCCTCGAGGAACGATCCCTCGTCGATGTCTGCCAGCGATGTCCGTTCGAGCACGAGACCCGCGAGCTCGTCGCGGATCGCAACCGCGTAGGCGGCGGCCGCCGAGTCCACATCCATCGAACCGTCCCAGCCGTCGAGCGCGTCGAGGTACTTCGCCGCCTCCTCGGCGATCGCGCGGCCGAAGATCGAGATGCGGTCGGCGTGGATCGACGCTATGTGCTCGACGGTCGCACCGCGCAGGGACTCCAGCCGGTCGAACACGCGTTGCGCGCGGTTCGACGCGCTGTAGTCCATGCTGAGGTAGTGCGGGTAGTCCGCACCGACGATCCGGTTGTTCGCGGTCACGATGAAGCCGCCTTCCGGGTCGCGCATCCTCGGCAACTCTTCGAACGGGATATCTGCGGACCAGCGATGGCGGTCGTCCCAGCCCGGAACCGGCAGCCATCCGTTCGCGGCAGGACGGACGGGGACACGCCCGCGATGGAGGTATCGGATCGAGCCGTGCACGTCGGCACTGACGAAGTTATTGCAGGGATCCACCCATCCGCGCACGGCCTCTTCGAGCTCTGCGGTGTCGCGCGCGCGCAGCATCGGGATCACGCAGCGCAAGCTCGTATCGGGGCGATCCGTCGCCGTCCACCGCATCGAGATGGCGGTTCCTTCCCGGGGGTCGCCGAACAGCACGGGGCCGTTGCGTGTGATCGCGACCTCGATCTCGACATCCTCGCCGTCACGCACCGCGATGGTCTCACTTCGATGCTCCGTCTCGAGCCAGGCCTCGCCGGCGCGGTGGCGGCCGCTCTCGTCGAACCGCTCAACGTAGAGATCCTGCGTGTCGGCCATCGCGTGCGTGATACACCATGCGACGGCAGCGTTGTGACCGAAGTGGAAGAAGCCCGGCGTGCCCGGCATCGAGAACCCGATCGCATCGAACTCGTCGCACGCGACATGGTTCTGGTAGTAGACGTTCGGTGCTTCGAGTGCGCGATGCGGATCGCCTGCGAGCAACGGCGATCCGCTCGCGGTGCGGGTGCCGTGCACGGCCCAGCTATTGCTCTCCTCTTCGAGCGACGCGAGAGCGAGCCACCCCGGCTCGGCATCGTCACGGTTCCCGCCGGCGCGCGCGCGCCCCCCGACCGGGACGATCAACAGATCCTCGCGTCCCTCCGGCGCCCCCATCGAACGCAGCGCCTCTATGCCGAGCGCGCGCGCGAGCTTCGCCCGCCAGATCTTCGTGTGGAACGAGCCCATGAGGACGTGGCGAACCTTCAAGACCGCGCACGGGTCCCACCCGTTCCACGGTTGGGGCTCGACCCCGAGCAAGGTCATCTCGAGCGGCGTCTCGCTGCGTTGGATGAACGCGTTGACACCCTCGACGTATGCGTCGAGCATCGAGCGAGTCTCGTCGTCGAAGGCGTCGTAGTCGGCGCGCGCTGCTGCTGCCAGACCCATCCGCCGGTTGAACACGTCGAGCGTCACCAGCGACTTCCCTATCCATTCGGCGCTTCGGCCGGCTGCTTTGCGGCGGTCGAGCTCCATCTGCCACAGCCGATCCTGCGCGTGCACGAAGCCTTGACCGAAGAATGCGTCGCGCATCGTCCGCGCGCGCACGTGCGGGATGCCGAGCGAGTCTCGGAAGATCTCGATGCTCATGCGGCAGCTGTATCGGCGACGAGCCGGTACCACAGCGTGCCGGCAGCCCGAACGCGGAAGCGCGCGAAGCCTGCGGTGGCGAGCTGCGCGCGCAGCTCGCTAAGCGAGTAGGTGCGCTCCGGCGGGAAGTAGCGACCGACGGGGCCTTTGAAGAACCCGGGCAAGAGATCGACGAGCAGCAGCCGTCCGCCCGGAACCAGCACGCGCGCCGCCTCTGCGAGCGCGTCTTCCCATCGCCCAACGTGGTGCCAGACGCCGAGTGAGAGAACGACTTCGAACGAGTCGTCGTCGTACGGCAACTTCGTCGCGTCGGCTTGCTCGGCGCGCGCGCGCTCGCCGAACCGCGCGAGGCGTTGCGTCGTCTCCCTCACCATCTCCGGATCGAAATCGCTCGCGACGAGCCGCCACGCACCGAAGCGGTCGAGCAGCGTTTCCGCGTTGAACCCGGCGCCGCAACCGACCTCGAGCACGCGCGCGCGCGCGGGGAGATCACCGAATGAGATGACCCACGGCAGGATCGTCCGGCGCGTCAATTCGCGCCAAACGGAGCTGCGGAGCACGCGATTCTCGTGCTCCGCCATCTCCATGGGCTCAGGCTATACGACGAGCCATCACACCCGGCCGAACCGGCGGCGGCGGCCGTTGAACTCCTCGATCGCCTCCTGCAGCGGCTCGGGGCCGTAATCCGGCCACAGCACATCGGTGAATACCAGCTCCGCGTAGCTCGACTGCCACAGCAGGTAATTCGATAGCCGATGCTCGCCGCCGGTCCGGATGAACAGGTCCACGTCGGGAAGCTCGGCGTCGTACAGGCTGCGCGCGATCGTCTGTTCGTCGATCTTGGCCGGTGTGTCGTTCGCGATCTTGCGGACCGCGTCCACCAGCTCTGTGCGGCTTCCGTAATTGAACGCGATCGTCAGCGTCATGCCCTTGTTGCGTTTGGTCAGCTCGGTAGTCTCGTCGATCAAGCGCAAGATCTTCTTCGGAACGCGCCAGTCGCGGCGCCCGATCCATCGCATACGGATCCCGCGCGCGTGGAACTCTCCGCGCAGACGCTCGACCAAGTCGATCGTGTCGTTCATCAAGAAGCGCACTTCCGCTTTCGGACGGCGCCAGTTCTCGGTCGAGAACGCGTACAGCGTGAGGTTACGCACGCCGAGGTCGGCCGCCGCATGAACGGTCCGTTGCACCGCTTCTTCGCCGGCGCGATGACCGTCGCTGCGCGGCAATCCACGTTTCGTCGCCCAGCGGCCGTTGCCGTCCATCACGATGGCGATGTGGGCCGGAACGGCTTTCGGCATCAGCGAGGAACGTGCGCCCACGCGCGCAGCGGGCGGTTCAAGTGGTACTCGAGGTACGCGCGCACGAGGTTGCTGCCTTCGGCGCGCGCGCGCGCGTCGTCGGGCGGCGCCGCGTCGTCGAGCAATGCCGTCATATACGGGACCGTTCCTTCCCCGACGCGGATCGTTCCTCCGGCTCGGCACGTTTCGCACACCATGCCGCCTTGCTGGATCGAGAACCGCGAGACGCTCGGGTTGCCGCATTCGGCACACGCAGCCAGCGCCGGGCGGAATCCCGCGAGCGACGTCAGCCGCAACAGGTATGCGTCTGCGATGGCGCTCGCGTCCGCGGCGGGCTCGACGAGCCGTCGCAGCGAACCGAGCAGCAGCATGAACATCCGCGTATTACGTTCGCGATCGTCGGCGGACCTGTCCGCGGCTTCGAGGATCATCTCGCCCGCGGTGAAGCGTTTGTAATCGTCGCGGATCGTGCGGAACGACGTGATGATCTCCGCTTGCGTGACGATGTCGAGCTCGCGACCTTTGTAGAGCAGCAGATCGACGTGCGTGAACGGTTCGAGGCGCGCGCCGAACTTCGACCGCGTCTTTCGGATGCCTTTCGCGACCGCACGGATCTTCCCGGTTCCTTGCGTGAAGATCGTGACGATTCGATCGGCCTCGCCGAGCCGCATCGTCCGCAGCACGATCCCCTGCTCTTTGTACAGCGCCATGACCTCACATCCTACGGCTCGCAGCGGTGGATTCTCTGCGCTCTGGACGCACGAATCGGCACAGCCGGGAACCGGATCAGGATGGGATCCGTCCAAGCCGGCGAACCAATCAATCCTTCGGTGGAGGTGCCACATGGCTCGCCGGCTCTCGTTCGTGCTGTCCCTCAGCGTCGCGCTCGTCCTCGCGTCGTCATCGGCCGCCTTCGCATGCGGCGGCCTGATCGGCCCGCGCGGCAGCGTGAACCTCATCCGCACCGCGACGCTCGCCGCCTATCACCAAGGCGTCGAGCATTACGTGACGTCGTTCACCTTCACCGGTACCGGCGGCGGCAAGTTCGGCTCGATGGTCCCCCTCCCCGGGGTCCCGACGAAGGTCGAGCGCGGGGGCAGCTGGACGCTCCAACGGCTCGAGCGAGAAGTGGCACCGCCGGTCCCGGCAGAGGCCGGCGTTGCGTTCGCGAGCGCCGGTGGCGTGCATAAGGCCGAAGTTCTGCAAGAGGTCGCGATCGATGCGCTCGACATCACGATCCTGAAGGGCGGCGGCGCGGAGGTCGGCGCGTGGGCCGAAGAGAACGGTTTCGACCTCCCGCCCGATGCACCGGAGGTGCTCGACTTCTACGCGAACCGGAGCCCGATCTTCATGGCCGCGCGCTTCAACGCCTCGCGCGCGAAAGCATCGGGCGCGCAGTCCGGCGACGGCACGCCGATCCACCTGACGATCCCGACGCCCTCGCCGTGGGTGCCGCTGCGGATCCTGCGGCTCGGCAAGAACCCCGCCGAGTTCATCCAAGCCGACGTGTTCCTGTTGACCGACCGCGCGCCCGCAGTGCTTCCGGCTCCGCAAGGGCTCGGCGGCAAACACATCCCCGAGATCGCCGGCATGGAGCTGCAACGCTCTGAGGCCGCGGACGGCACACTGCTCCGCGACCTGCACTTCGACAAAGGGATGTCGTGGGTTCCGCTGGACAGAATGTGGTTCTCGTATCTCGCGATCAACACTCCGGCGGCGCAGCTGTCCGACGACCTCGCCATCGACGCGAGCGGTGGCGGTCAGCCCTCGTGGGTCGCCGCCGGGCTGGCGAAGCCGGTGTCGCTCGCGGTGAACCCGGTCGAGCGTCCCATCCAGCAGATCGTCAAGCAGTTCCCGGTCGTGCGCGTCGCGACGCGCTCGCGCAGCGCCGGGCCGATAACCGCTGCAGCGGTGGCCGCGCTCGTCGCCGGACTGCTGATCGGATCCCAGCTGCGTCGTCGAGCCCCGATCGCGTCGTGACTCGTTTCGCAGCCGTCGCCCTCCTGCTCGCGACGTCGTGCGTGAGTGCGGTGGCAGCCGGCCCACGCACGATCGAGGTTTCGATGCACTACTCGCACTATTCGGTGTCGAGCCTCGACGTCGCGGCGGGCTCGACGGTGACATTCCTGGTGCACAACACGGACCCGATCCCGCACGAGTTCATCATCGGAACGGAGGCGGAGCAGGCGGCCCACGAGACGGGCGCGCGACGCAGCCACAACGGCCTGCCCGGCCAAGCCTCCGTCGAGCCCGGCGCGCGCGCAACCGTCGTCTACACGCTCGCGCGCGCGGGGACGTTCATCTTCGCCTGCCACTTGCCCGGCCATTACGCCTACGGGATGCGCGGAACGGTCACCGTACGCGGGCGAACATAGGGTGCCTCGTCACG
>JBHELL010000152.1:0-13310 GCA_046263075.1 Actinomycetota bacterium
TCGCGCAGCGCGTCCTCGAGATGGTCGAGGACTCGCTCGTCCGTCCCGATAGACCGATCCGCTTCACGATGACCGGCTCTGCGGGAGAGTTGCCGAGCGACATCGCGACGCCTCTTTCCCTGATCCTGACCGAGCTGCTTCAGAACGCGGTCGAGCACGCCTTCGTCGCGCGCGGAGGCACCGTCACGGTCGAGCTGAAGCGGACGCGGCCGGGGCTCGTCGTCGTCGTGAACGATGACGGCGCCGGGCTGCCCGACGACTTCTCGCTCGATGAGAGGGCGTCGCTCGGGCTACAGATCGTTCGAACGCTCGCGACGGAGCTGTCGGGGGACTTCTCGCTGACGTCGAGCGCAGGAACGCGCGCGGAGGTAACGCTTCCGCTCGAAGTGACCTAGCCGGGCGCGGGGAGCGTCGAGCGCTGGTTCGATGGCGTGTTGCCGTTGTCCGATGGGCTGACGACACGGTAAACGAGAAGCCACCCGATGAAGATCACGAGGAGCACGAGGAAGATGCGCCCGACCCAACGCTGGCGCTGCAGGTGAGGCTCGGTCGCGAAACCGACGGGACGGATGTAGTCGTCGCGCGCGGATGCCATAGGGTGATCCTACAGCGCGCGCGATGCGCACTCCGCGACCCGCGTGCTCGGTTCTTAGACCGCGACCCGCGTGCGCGCGCGGCGCATGTCGCGACGCTCTTCTTCCGTCGAGCCGCCCCAGATGCCGGCGTCTTGCGCCGTCATGAGCGACCATTCGAGGCATTCATCTGCCACCGCGCAGGTGCCGCAGATCGACTTCGCCGCCTCGATCTGTGCGAGCGCCGGACCGGTCATTCCAACCGGAAAGAAGATCTCCGGGTCGACGTCGCGGCACGCCGCCGCATGCCGCCAGTCCATCGTCAGGACAACCACCCCACAGACATAGTGAATCGATTCTCGAACGGGAACGTGACGGACTATAGAACGGCGTTTCCGAGCGGAGCAATAGGGAACCTCGAAAAAACCTACCGAAGGCGGGTTTTGGCAGGACGAGGCATGTATCACACGGATGCAATTCACGTATGCACACGACTGTGAAGGCGTCATGAGGGTGATCGGACACCGAGGGGCTCCCGCGGCCGCGCCGGAGAACACGCTGAGCGCGTTCGCCGCGGCGCTCGCAGCGAACGTCGACGGCGTCGAGTTCGACGTTCGCCTCACCAGGGACTCGCGGCTCGTCGTGATGCACGACGACGACGTATCGCGCACGACGGACGGGACCGGATGCATCTCCGCGATGACGCTCGACGAGGTCCGGACGCTACGCCTCAAGGGTGCGCGCGCCGAGCGCGTGCCGACCTTCGATGAGGTTGTCGCGCTCGTCCATGCCCGCGTGAGGATGTACGTCGAGCTGAAGACCTCATGGTGCAACGGCGTCTTCAGCTCGGCCGAGCCCGTCGCGCGCGCGCTCGCGCCTCGGCTCGCGGCGCTGGACGCGACCGTGTCCTCGTCCGATCACACGGCCGTGGAGCTCGTGCGCGCGCTCGAGCCGCGCGCGCGAACCGCGGTGACGATCGCGCGCGGTGGCGACGTCCGAGACGCGATCCGTTCCATCACCGGTCACGCCGAGGTGCACATCTCGAGCGACGATGCCGACGCGACGTCCGTCGATGCGGCGCATGCAGCAGGCCTCGAGGTGCTGGTGTGGACGGTGAATGAACCGGCGCGCGCGCGCGAGCTGCAAAGGCTCGGCGTCGATGGGATCTTCACCGACGACCCCGTCGCGATCGCGTCCGTATCAGGTGGCGGTGACGACTGACAACGCCTGCGGGACACTTTCGAAAACGAAGCCGTCGGCTTCGCCCGCGAACTCGCCGTCGACCTGGTACGGAACCGGACGGGTGCACGAGACGGTCAACGACTCGACGTTGTGAAGCGCGTGAACATACGGGAGCTTGAGGTGTCCTCCCGAACCGAAGGCTCGCCATGCGATCCGCAACAGACGCGCGGTCGCCATCGTCGTGACGGCGGTTACGTCGAGATGGCTCGACGGGTCGGCATCCGGGCACAACCGGAAGCCGCGCGCGCCCCAGAAGGTGAAGGGGTCGGAGTTGCAGACGAACATCGAGCGAACTGCGTCGATGTCTTCTGGACCCGAGATCGTCATCGGCGCGTCGCGCCGCGGGTACGCGAAGAACAGCTGGCGCAACGCGCTGTAGACGAAGAACGCCTCTCCGATCGTCTTCTTGACGGCGGATCGCCTCTCGACCGCGCGCACGACTGCGGCGTCGATGCCGAGCCCGCAACAGAAGGCGAAGTGACGCCCGTTCACGCGCCCGAGGTTGATCTTCCGAGGTTCCGCTCGTTCCTGCAACCGTTCGAGAGCGATCGCCGTGGCTTCGATCGGGTCCTTCGGATACCCCATCGTGCGCGCGAACACGTTCGTGCCGCCACCGGGGATCGGGACCACCTCGACATCGGATCCGGCGACCCCGTTCACGACCTCGTTCAGCGTTCCGTCGCCTCCGAAGACGACGACCACGTCCGTGCCGTCGTGCGCGGCGCCCTGAGCGATATGCGTTGCGTGACCGCGGCGCTTCGTCTCTGCGACCTCGAGCTTCAGCTCAGAGCCGAGCGCGCGCACGATGACGTCGCGCGTCCCGTGCGACACTCCCGCGGCGTTGGGATTGAAGACGACGAGCGCGCGCCTCATCGCGACCGGATCAGTTCCATCACTTCACCCGCACGGGCGTGGCGCCCCAGACTCTTCTTCGAGAAGATGATCGAGTCGTCGACCGTGACTTCGAAACGACCGCCACCGGCGGGGATCAACGTCAGTGAGACGACGTCCTGTGGCATCGTCTCGAGGATCTCAGCCGCCAGACCGACGGCTCTATCCGTGTAGTCTCACTGAACGCAGTATTCGATCGTTATCTTCACCGTTGTTCCCCCGTTCGTGTCGTCGAGCCTAACATCGGCGGGTTTCGGAGGTGGGAGCGCGCGCTATCCTTCTTCCGATGAAGGCGTCCGTTCTCGATCCCGCCCCGCCCCGAACGGGAGGCGGAGACGGTGGTGGGGGCGGCTGGGCGTGGCTCGTCACCGCCCAGGACATCTTCGAGGCTCACATCATCCGGGGCCTTCTCGAAGCGGAAGGCATCCTTCCCGTGTTCCTCGACACACGCGATCCGTCGCCCGGCGCCTGGATGTTCCTCTCCGGAAACATAAATGCGCTCGTGCGCATCTTCGTCCCGCGGTCGCTGCTCGACTCCGCGCGTCTGGTGATGCTGGAAGCAGGCGTGAAGAGCGACATCGCCGTGAAGCCGAACGAGCAGGTCGTAGCGGCCCGAAGATCCTGGCTTTGGCTCGCGATCGTGATCGCCATCGCCCTCGCACTCTTCATCGCGAGCATCCACCGGCCGGTGATGTAGCGCATCACCGGAAGCGCCGAAACCTGCTGATATCCTCCGCATGATGGCGGCGCCGGTCCTCATATTCATCCACGGTCCTCTTGCGGGGAAGCGCCTGACGCTCGAGAAAGACGAGATGACCGTCGGGCGCAGCGACTCGAACGACGTCGTGATGAAGGACCCGATGGTTTCCCGAGTCCATTCGATCTTCATCAAGCGCGCGAACGCATGGTTGCTCGAAGACTTGGGCAGCCACAACGGAACCTACGTCAACGACGAGCGTCTTCATTCCGTTCACCAAGTGCGCCACGGCGATCGGATCTCGATCGGGACGAGCCGCGTGCTCTTCGAGGATCCTCGCATGGCGCTCGACGACGCGACGCAGATCATGAACGCGGCGCCGTCCTACGAGGGCTCGACCTTCACGCAGCGGCAGATACAGGTGTTGCGGCTGATGGCGCGCGGCCTTTCGAACAAGCAGATCGGCGAGCGGTTGTTCGTGAGCGAGCGCACCGTGAAGGCATACGTGTCGAGCATCTTCGAGAAGCTCGGCGTCAACAAGCGGGCCGCGGCAGTTGCCGGAGCGTTGCGACTCGGCTTGATCGACATGCCGGCCGAGGGAGAAGAGATCGAGGAGTAGCTACAGGCGCCACTCGGTTTGCACAGGCGGCGCTTCCATGGACTCTTTCCGATCGATCCGCCTGTCGACCGGACGCAGGGGCCGGACCACTTCGTCGGGCACGTGTTTGCGGGGTCCGCTCCAGAGGCTCGGCGCAGCAACCACGCGGTCGGCGAGCGCATACGCGAGCGCTTCGTAGTTCACGCGCCATCCGCGGAAATGCTCCCACGCCTCGTCCGGCGTCCGTTCCATCGGGAAGTCCACCTCGCGCAGGCGCGCGATGCCTTCGTCGAACTCCGCGCGCGTGAGCCTGATGGGAGCGTCCGGCGATGGATCGGGATCGAACGAGAGCAAGATGGCGGACGCGATGTCGCGCATCGCCGTGAAGCCCATCCGGATGCACAGCCGCGTCTGGAACGGCGCCGAGCTCGGGCACAACGCGTTGTACAGCGCCGCCGAATCGATCACCGCAAGCAGCGCGAGTACCCACGAGCGCAGCGGATGCGGCGAGCGGAACGCCAGCAGGATCGGGTAATTCGCATGCGTTTCGGCGACGTCGGCCGCCCACGCTTCCCACTCGGAGTACAGGTCGCCGAGGCTCCCGGTGAGTCCGTTCATCTGATGACGCGCAAGGATCTCAGGCCCCCATGCCGGCACACCGGCTCGGCTTTGCAGCAGCGTTACCAGCATCTCGCGGCGGTTGAACGCGCTGTACAGGGTCGGCAGGTACGCGATCTGGAGCGCGACGGTGATCAATCCAGCCGCAGCGGCCGCGTAGCCGATCGCGATCCCACCGGCGTGAACGGGAGCCGCGGTACCGAGGGTGAACATCGACGAGCCGCTTTCGATGAGCGCGCGCCCGAACGCATGCGTCCAGGGCTCGAGCATCAACACGAACCCGAGCAGGTATGCGCCGAGCCATGTCGCGAGCAGCATGATCAACGTCATCGGCGCTTGGTAGGCCAGGATGCGATCCTTGCTCTTGTACGAGCGCGCGAACGATGCGGCGCCCAGGAAGATCGCGCGCACCACGTCCTTGACCACGGTTGACAGGCGCGAGCGATCGGCGCGCGGGACGATGAGCGTTCTCGTCAGGCTTCCGGAAGTCCCCAACACGACGAAGATGCCGAAAGCGAACGCGATCCAGCGAGCCACGATCGGCGCAGGATAGCCGAGCGCTCAGTCCTCGGTCGGGTAGTCCTCGCGCAACGCTTCGTCTTCGCGCGCCGGCGGTCCGCGATGGGTGCCCGCGACGTTGCTCGTCCCGCCGGCTTGGCGCGCCGGATCCGAAGATGCGGTGTCGACGCCGCGCGCGCCGGTCTCGGTCGCTGCAACGGATCCGATGGAGCCGCCTTCGGTCTCGTACTCATCGACGGCTCCCGGCCCCGGCGCCGTTCCCGGCATCTGGTCGACCATCGGCTGCAACGCGTCGTCGTCCGGCGCGCGCCCGAGCTCGTCGACGCCAGCGGATTCCTCCGCCGGTTCTCCCGGCGGGCGCGCGGCATCCGGATGGAGCGACGGCAGCCGCCCGCGCGCAAGGTCTGCTTGCGTGAGGTCTGCGGCCGCCGGCGAGTCGTCGTGGGGAGATGCCGCTTCGATCGGGGCATCTTCGATCACGGTCGATGCTCGGAGGCGCGGCTCCGGGAAGGGCTGGGGCTCGTCCGGCGGCGACCACGGCTCGGATTCCTCGATCGCGCGCGCGACATCCTCTTCGGGCATCGCATCCGGCCCTGCGAGCATGTCGGTGCTTCCGATCAAGACCTCACCTTCGACGGGGATCGTCCGGTCGGCATCGACGAGGTCCACGATGCCTTCGCGCAGATTCGGGTCGACCTGAAGCTCATCGACGACCGTCACCGGTGTCTCCGTCGCACCCTGCGCGATCGTGACGGCCATGGTCGCTTCTTCTTCGCGGGCAACCCACCCCATCAAAGCGATCGCGCCGCCACGTGAAGCGACATCGATCCGAGTGGCATCTACCCCCCGCGCGCGGTCGAGCGCATCACGGATCAACGCAAGGTCTTCGTCATCGGCGCGGAAGTTGCGAACGGCCATACCGGAGGGTTCTCCGCGGCCCCGGCGCGCGAAACAGGGGAAAACCTAGAAACGCAGCAACGCGGCTAGGCCGTCGAGGCTCGACAAGGTGTCGTGGTGCTCAAGGATCACGAGGCCGGCAGACTGCATCGCCAGTTGAACAGCGCAGGCTGCGCCCTTCGCGCGGTCGGGCCTGATTGTTCCACGTTGAGGATGTACCGCCGCCCGGCCTCCGAACCGTCACGATTCACCGAGCGGGGGGACGGGAACGACAATGGCATGGAACGAGGTAGCGCGAAACATTCACAGCGCATCGACGACCAGATGAAGGGGCTTGTGCAGGGCGCGCCTGGGAGCTCTCGCGTCGAGGAGCATCGGATGTCGGAAGATCCCGGGGACATCCAGCCGATCATCGAACCGGACCCGGTGGCCGACGGGATCTTGACCCGCGAGGAGATCGAGATGCGTAGCGCGATCGCGCGCGCGCTCGAGCGGTCGCTGTTCCCGGCTCGACGCGGGGAGATCCTCGAGCACGCGCGGGGCCGACACGTACCGGATGAGATCGTCGGCGCACTCGTGAAGCTTCCCGAGGGCGAGTACGACAACGTCGAAGACGTGTGGGAAGCGCTCGGCGGCGACGTCGAATCGCGCTTCTAGCTCGCCTTGCGTGCCCCGTAGAGCGCTCGCGCGATCGTCCTGAGGTCTTGCACGAAGGCCGAATATGCGTCGTGTCGCGCCTCCTCGTCGGGCGCGCGCAACACCGAGGACGGGTGAACGGTCGCCGTCACGATCGGAGCGAGCGGTGAGTCGCGCACGATCTGGCCCCTGATCGTCGTTACTTTCACTTTCGGACCGAGCAACGTCTGCGTTGCCGTTGCGCCGAGCGCGACGATCGCGCGCGGTCGCAATGCGGCGATCTCTCCGTCGAGCCACTGCCGGCACGCACCGATCTCTTCCCGGTTCGGCTTCTGGTGGATCCGCCGCTTGCCCTTGCGCACGTACTTGAAGTGCTTGACGGTGTTCGTGACGTAGACGCTCGCACGATCGATCCCTGCATCGAGGAGCGCTCGATCGAGCAATCTCCCGGCCGGGCCGACGAAGGGGTGACCCTCGACGTCCTCACGATCCCCCGGTTGCTCACCGACGAGGATCACATCGGCGTGCGCCGGGCCTTCGCCGAACACGGCCTGGGTCGCTCCTCGCCACAGGGGACACGCCTTGCACGTTGCAACATCTTGGCGCAGCTCTGCGATCGTGGGGCGCATCACGGGTTCGATACCCACGACCGAGGGGATACGTTCCTCAGCCGACGTTCTGGAGCGTGTATCCAGTGACCAGACGCATCTCCCTCGAGCCGAAGCGGATCGCCGTCGATCCTCCCGAGGTCGACGAACGCGTGTTCCTCGCCGTGCTCGATGACACGGTGACGACGCTCGAAGAAGCGGGCATCCCTTTCGGGCTGCTGGGCGGTGTCGCATCTGCGACGCTCGGCCGGCCGCGCTTCACGCGCGATGTCGATGTGTTCGTTCGGCCGGAAGAAGCGCGGCGCGCGCTCGTGGCGCTTGCGGCCAACGGATTCGCGACCGAGGAAACAGATGCGCACTGGATCTTCAAAGCGTTCAAGCACGGCGTGCTGGTCGACATCGTCTTCCGCGCGAAATGGGAGATCTACCTCGACGACGAGATGATCGAGCGAAGCGTCCGCACGACGTTCCACGGTCACGTCGTTCGCACGATCCCGCGGGAAGATCTCTGCGTGATCAAGGCGATCATCTACGACGAAGCGACCCCACGTCATTGGTTCGATGCATTGTCGTTGATCGCCGCAGGTGATCTTGACTGGGAATACCTGACCAGGCGCGCCATAGCGTCCGGCGGGCGCAGGGTGTTGAGCCTGTTGCTCTATGCGACGTCGATCGACCTTGTCGTGCCCGACGCCGTCATCCGCGATCTCTTCGAGGTGGTGATCTCACCGTGAACGCACAACCGGTTGAGCAAGAGCATCCCGATTATCTGGCGCAGCGGGTATGGGATGCGCTCGCGCGCGACCCGCGCACGAACGAGATGGAGGTGCGCGTCACCGTGGTCGGGAACAAGGTTTTCGTCCATGGAACGCTCGCGACCGATGAAAGGCGCGAGGGGGTCTACGCCGTCATCGCCGAGGTATTGCCGGAACACGAGATACACAACCAAACGATCGTCGGTGATTTTCCGGCGGCCGAAGCGGCCGAGCACGTCTCATGATCCGGATCGCCGCCGTCGGAGACCTGCACCTCGGCGTCGAGTCGCGATCACGGTTCCGCGCGCGCGTCGAAGGCCTGCCTTCGCACGCAGACGTTCTTCTGGTTGCCGGCGACCTGACGAAGTGCGGCGGCTCGGATGAGGCGGAAGTCGTCGCTGCAGAGCTGCGCGATCTCGGCGTGCCGGTTGTGGTCGTCCTCGGCAATCACGATTACCACGCGGACAAACCCGAAGAGATGACGAAGATCCTGACCGAGAACGGCGTGTACGTGCTCGATGGATCGTCGGTGATACTCGATGTGAACGGGGAGCGGCTCGGCATCGCCGGTTCGAAAGGCTTCGGAGGCGGCTTCGCGGGTGCATGCGGAACAGATTTCGGCGAGCCGGAGATGAAATCGTTCGTATGGCACACGAAACGACTCTCCGCGGATCTCGAAGAGGCACTCGGCGAGCTGGATACCGAACACAAGGTCGTGCTGCTGCATTACGCGCCGGTGCGTGACACGTTGCAAGGCGAGCCGCTAGAGATCTATCCATTCCTCGGTAGCTACTTGCTTGCGGAAGCTATCGACTGTGCCGGTGCAGATCTCGTGATCCACGGTCACGCGCACCACGGTTCTGAGAAAGGGATCACACCTGGTGGGATCAATGTGCGTAATGTGGCACAACCGGTCATCCAGCATGCGTACAACCTGTACGAGCTGGGGGCTTGAAGTATCAGGAAATCCGGTTTTCTGTGGTGATTTGGCCCTCTGATGGGTAATGACTTCCATCCAGAGGAGCCATGCCTGTTGGGATCAGAGAACGCGTCGCGATCGTCTTCATGACGGTCAGCGTCATCGCAACCCTCGGACTTGGTGGGGCGGTTGCGTACACGCTTACACGACCCGCACAGGTCGCGATCGCAGCCATCGCGCCTGAAACATCCGGCGGTAATTCCTCGACCACCGTTGGCGGAGCGGCGGGAACGGCGGGAACAGCAGGCAGCGCGGGAAGCTCGACCGGAGGAACGAGCGCCGGCGCGCTTTCGACGAAGACGACGGGCGTCAACAACGGGCTCATCACCGTCGGCGGCATCTACGACGAGACGGGCGCCGTCGATGCAACGGTCGAGCGTGACACCGTGCGCGCGTACTTCAACAAGGTGAACGCGGCCGGCGGCGTCAACGGATACAAGTTCCGGCTGATCGACTGCGACTCCGCATTCGACCCGTCGCGCGCGCACGAATGCGCACAGCGACTGATCAGTCAGGGTGTACTCGCGATCGTCGGGTGGCTCTCGCCGATGGGTGAAGACAACGAAGTGCAGTACTTCACGCAGCAAGGTATCCCGGTCGTCGGCGGGCTCGGGACACCGCACGAATACACGTCCCCGCTGTCGTTCCCGACGACGGCGAACCTGTTGACGTTCGGGACGGCAACCGGCATGCACGCGAGAGAGATGGGCGTGAAGAGTCCCGGCGTCGTTCTGCTCAACCTGCCGTTCATCGCACCCGTGAAGAAAGCGCTCCTCGATTCACTTAAGAAGAACGGCATAACGCCGGCGAGCGTCGATGAGGTCGACGCGACGAAGGCCGATTACACCGACATCGTGATCAAGCTACGCCAGGAGAACGCGGACAGCGTGATAGCGGGCCTCGACCCGTATTCCTACGGGCGTTTCTTCCAAGCGATGGACCGGCAGGATTACCACCCGAAGTTCGCCGGTCTCGGGCTCGACAAGCCCTCTGCCAATCAACAGTACGGACAATCGGTGTACGGAGCGGAGTCGTTGACGCCAGTCCTCGAGCCGGCGGACCACCAGAGCGATCCGAGCATCCAGGACTACATCAACACCGTTCGCACCTACTTCCCGAGCCAGGTTGGCGCGCTCGACGTCTACTCGGAAGGCGACTGGGTTGCGGCGAAGATGTTCGTCGAAGCCATCCGGCACATCCAAGGTACCCCGAACCGCAAGACCCTCGTTGACGCGCTGAACAGCGTCAGGAATTTCGCAACGGGTATCGAGCCTCCGCTCTCGTACCGCGCTGGGAACTCGCACGACCCGAATCGCTGCTTCCAGTACATCCACAACGTCAACGGCGAATGGAAGACGTACTCCGGGTGGAAGTGCTTCTGACGAAGGAGGCGTAGTGCTCGCGTCGACCGGTGCTTCACTCCTGCCGAGCTATACGGTCATCGGCCTCGTTCTCGGAGGTCTCTACGCGCTCGCAGCGATCGGTTTGGTGCTCATCTATCGCGTGAGTGGCGTTCTCAACTTCGCGCACGGGTCCGTCGGCATGTTCGCAACATTTATCGCATATCAGGTGTCGGTGAAGATGGGGTTGCCGACCATCCTCGGCCTGATCGCAGCGATGGTTGCCGGGGCTGCGATCGGATACGTCATCGAGCGGTTCACGATGCGCCCGCTCACCGGGAAGCCGGCGTTGACGAAGGTCGTCATCACGATCGGATGGTTGCTCGTCCTTCAGACCGGTGCCGGTCTGATCTGGGGCGACACCGCGTATCACCGGCCCGTGCAGCTGGTGAGCAGGAGCGGGTTCCGCTTCTTCGGAACCGGCGTGATCATCGGCTACGACCAGCTGACGACGTTCCTCGTCGCGGTCCTCCTCGCGCTCGCGATCGCGGCGATCTTGCGGCGCACGACGTTCGGAGCCTCGATGCGCGCGGTCGCCGACGATCCGGCGTCGGCTCGGTTGTGGGGCATCGACGTCGATCGCGTGACTGCGGTCTCGTGGATGGGCGGCTCGGCGATGGCTGCGCTCGCCGGTGTGTTGATCACGCCGATGGTGAACTTCACCACGTTCGCCCTCACCCTGATCGTCATCGATGCCTTCACCGCGGCGTTGATCGGCCGGCTCGCGAGCCTGCCGATGACCGTGCTCGGGGCGATGTTCCTGGGGATCGCGCAGACGTATCCGCGCGCGTTCTTCACGCAATCCGGCGTCGGCGAGCTCGTCACGTTCATCCTCGTGCTCGGCACGCTCGCGGTGCTGTTCCGGCCCGGCACGCGCAAGGTGAGGCTCGCATGAAGCTGCGCGCGATCCTTATCGTCGCCGCGATCGCCGCGGGCGTGCTGATCCCTCTCGGGTTGTCGGACTTCATGCGCGCGCTCGCGGCGAACGCCGCCATCGCGGGGTTGCTCGTCCTGTCGCTCGTGCTTCTCACCGGGTACACGGGACAGATCTCGTTCTCGCAGTACTCGTTCGCGGCGGTCGGCGCGTTCAGCGTGGGCTCTCTGATGGCGCACGGCTGGAGCTTCTGGGCCGCGGCGCCGCTCGGCGTGGTCTTCGCTGCGCTCGTCGGCATGCTCGTGGCGATCCCGGCACTTCGATTGTCCGGTCTCTTCCTCGCGATCTTGACCGTGGCCGTGGCGCTGTTCTTCGACCGCTTCTTGCTCGCGCCCGGCACGTGGGATTCGTTCTCGGGCGGCGTCTCGCCCTGGCGACCGTCGCGACCGCATCTGTTCGGCATCGGGCTCGACGGTTCGTACGTGTTCTACCTGTTCACGTTCGCCGTCTTGATCGGGGTCACGCTCCTCATCTGGAACTTGCGCGTCGGCAAGAGCGGACGCGTGCTGCGCGCGATCAGAGACTCCGAGGTCGCAGCGCAGACGATCGGATACGACCTCACGCTCTGGAAGCTCGGCGCGTTCGGATTGTCGGCGGCGATCTGCGGCGTCGCCGGTGCGTTGCAGGCCGTTGCGATCGGGTCCGTCAGCCCGCCATCGTACGACTTCACGCATTCGATCCAGATCGCCGCGGTCGCGACGGTATTCGGCGTCGGTTCCATCACGGCAGCGTTCGTCGGCGGGATCTTCTTCGTGTTCTTCCCCGAGATCCTGCGTCACACGCCGCTCCAGGCGCGCGTGTTCCCGCTGATCCTCGGTGCGCTCCTGATCTTCCAGCTCGTGTTCGCGCCGGAAGGCGCCGTCGCGCGCTGGCAAGCCGACATCCGCCGCGTCATGCGCAAGCGCGGGATGAACACGCGGATCACGGTCGATTCGCCGACCGTCGAGCCCGAAGCTGCGGAGGTGGCATAGCCGTGTCGTTGCTCCAGGTCGAGAACATCGGAATCCGCTTCGGCGGTGTGCAGGCCTTGAACGACGTGTCGTTCTCCGTTAATCGCGGTGAGATCTTCGGTCTGATCGGACCGAACGGTGCGGGCAAGACCACGCTGTTCAATTGCGTGTCCGGATTGCTGAAGCCGGATACCGGCCGCGTGATCTACGACGGGAAGGACATCCGTCACCTACCGCCGCACCGGCGCGCGCGGCTCGGCATCGCGCGAACCTTCCAGAACCTCCGCTTGTTCTTGCGGCTCAGCGTGCTCGAGAACGTCATGCTTCCGGCCGACGCGCGCGCCGCGCGCGGGATCGTCTCGGACGCGCTGCGGCTGCCACTCGCCGCGTACGAGGAGCATCGTGCGACCGAGATGGCGCGCGCGATGTTGCACTATCTCGAGCTCTCGGACGTCGCCGACACACCTGCGGGCGATCTGCCGGTGGGCATCCAGCGTCGCGTCGAGCTGGCGCGCGCGCTCGTGTCGCATCCGACGCTGCTGCTGCTCGACGAGCCCGCAGCGGGACTCGACCAGAAGGAGACCGCGGAGCTCGGGAAGGTGCTGTTCGATGTTCGCGCGCGGTTCGGCATCACGATGCTGCTCGTCGATCACGACATGTCTCTCGTGATGCGCGTGTGCGACTTCATCGACGTACTCGACTTCGGAAGGCTGATCTCCTCCGGAACACCCGACCGCGTCCGCGACGACCCGGAAGTCGTGCGCGCGTACCTCGGCGAGGAGGTGGCGTGATGGCGCTTCTTTCGATCGATGGGTTGCGCGCCGGATACGAAGGCATCCCGGTCGTGTTCGGGATCGACGTCGAGGTCGAGGAAGGCACGGTCACTGCGTTGCTCGGCTCCAACGGCGCGGGGAAGACCACGACGCTACGGGCCGTCAGCGGGATGATCCGGCCGATGTCGGGGAGCATCTCCTTCGGCGGCGATCAGATCGCCGGGAAGGGCGTGGACAAGAT
>JBHELL010000153.1:0-4255 GCA_046263075.1 Actinomycetota bacterium
GGATTGAACAGTCCTGCCGGCCCGCAAACGGGAATCTACGACGAGCACGTCCACCAGGGATACGTCGAGGCGACGGCGTTGAACGCATGGACGGCCGATACCGGATCGTGGTTCCGCGCGCGCAGCCCTGAGTTGTACATCCAGGGCAGCGTTGCCGGAACCGCAGGCGTCGCGCGCGCGCTGCCCGGTATCCATGTACCGACGCTGATCATCCAAGGAACGATCGACACGCTCTTCCCGATGATCGAGGGCATCCACAACGAGGCACAGATCGCTGCGAGCGGTGTGCCGACGAAGATGATCTTCTTCTGCGGGGGGCACACATCGGCAACGGTGTTCCAGAACAGCCTTACGAAAACGTGTCTCCAAGATCCAGCGAACGGTCCGACCCAGTCGACGGTTGTGAACGCGCAGATCCTCGCGTGGCTGGACCGGTATGTGAAGGGCGACCGAGTCAACACGGGACCGCACGTCCAGTACCAGCTGCAGGATGGAACGTTCGGTGCAGCGGCGATCCTGCCGCCCGCGACGGTGCGCGCGTCCGGCTCGGCGACGGTCGTGAATCAAGTCGTGCCGACGAGCGGCGCGCTGCTTGCCCCCACGCATGGTCAGGACGGAACGTTGATCCCGGTGCCGGTGCACGCGGGAGATACGGTGCTCGGGTTGCCGGTATTGAACGTGAAGGTGAGCGGGGAAGGGACCGACGGCGAGCTGTTCTTCAAGCTCGTCGATCGCGCACCCGACGGGTCCTACACGGTTGCAGACGACCAGGTGACACCGCTTCGGTTGCTGCCGGTGCCGTCGTCGCCGAAGAGGTACTCGGTCGAGATGACGGGGTACTCCTGGCGGATCGACGAGGGGCATTCGCTGTTCCTGGAGGTATCCTCGACCTCGAACGACTATGAGTCTTCTCGCGTGCCTGCGCTCATGAACGTGGATGCGACGATCGCCGTGCCGGTGGTCGTGTCGTCGTCCTCTGTTGCGCAGGTGCTCGGGAAGCGGATCTCGGCGTCGCGTCTTCCTGCGACGGGCGTCGGCGAGCCGTGGGCGATCGGGGGCGTGCTGCTGGGGATGGCGTTCGCTGTTGCGGGCGCTCTGCGGCGCGCGCGCGCGTGAGCCAAGCCGTCGAAGTCGACGGCATATCGGTCCCGATCTCAAACCCGGAGAAGCTCTTCTTCCCTGCGCTCGCCCTGACGAAGCGGGATCTGCTCGATTACTACGTCGCGATCGCCGAGGGTGCGTTGCGCGGCTGTTACTTGCGCCCGACGTTGCTCAAACGTTTCCCAAACGGTGTCGACGGCGATGCGTTCTACCAGAAGCGAGTGCCGGCCTCGCATCCGTCGTGGATCAAGACGGTGCACGTGCGGTTCCCCTCGATGCGGACGGCCGATTTCTTATGCCCCGACACGCGCGCGGCGGTGATCTGGGCTGTGAACCTCGGTTGTCTCGAGATGAACCCGTGGAACTCGCGCTCGCCGGATACGGATCATCCCGACGAGTTGCGTATCGATCTCGATCCCACACCGTCGGCGCCGTTCGAAGACGTTCGCCGCGTGGCTCTGATCGCGCGCGATGTACTCGCCGGGCACGGCCTCGTCGGCTTCCCCAAAACGTCGGGGAAACGAGGGATCCATGTCCTCGTCAGGATCAAGCATGAATGGCCGTTCACGATCGTGCGCCGAGCCGCACTGGCGATCGCGCGCGAGATCGAACGGCGCGCGCCCTCGTTGGCGACGTCGGCGTGGTGGAAGGAACAACGCCACGGCGTGTTCATCGACTTCAACCAGAATGCGCGCGATCGAACGCTGGCGTCTGCGTACTCGATCAGGCCCTCGCCGGATGCGCGAGTATCCTGCCCGATCGGATGGGACGCTGTTTCGTCCGTCGAGCCGGCGGACCTAACGATCGTCACGGTTCCAGCTTTGTTCAAGGAACGAGGTGACGCGCACGCGCACATCGATGACGTGGAGTACGACATCTCGTCGTTGTTAGAGCTGGCCGATCGACAGGATGCCCAGGGCGCCGAAGAAGCGCCGTGGCCGCCACATTTCCCGAAGACGGAACGAGAGCCGACGCGCGCGCCGCCGTCGAAGCGGCGCAAGAAGGGGGTCTAGTGGCAGGCAACGCTGCGACACACTTGATGTTCACCGGCCAAGCGTCGGATGCGATGGAGCTATATGCGGCGACGTTCCCACAGTTCCACGTGGAAAGTGTCGAGCGAGACGGTGCGGAGAGGCGGATCAAGATCGCGCGCGCGTCGCTGTGCGGGCACGCGTTGATCGTCATCGACAGCCCGGCGCACCACGACTTCACGTTCACGCCGTCCGTATCGCTGTTCGTGGAGTGCGAGAGCGCAGAAGAACTCGAGCGCGCCTTCGCGACATTGTCGGACGGCGGGAAAGTATTCATGCCGCTCGACGATTACGGGTTCAGCGCGCGGTTCGGCTGGTGCAGCGATCGGTTCGGGATGTCGTGGCAGCTGAATCTGGCGTGATCGAGCTACCTGAGCGCGCGCACGTCCTCGAGCCGGAACGGCTTCGGCGGCTCGAACTGCTCATAGGTGCAGTCGCTCGGCGCTTTGTCCTTGCGCCAGCGCATGAACCGCGCGCCGTGGCGGAACCGCCAGCCGCCTTGCAGGTGATCGTACGCCACCTCGCACACCAACACAGGTTTCACTTCCATCCACGTCGTGTCCTTGCCTTGCGTCCATCGTGACGGTGGTCCGCCCTGGCGCGTGCCGAGCTCCATCGCGCGCAGTTGCTCGAGAAGCTTGCGTCGCTCGGCGGCCTTGAACGTCGACGTGAAACCGATGTGCATCATCTCGCCGTCGTTGTAGACGCCGAGGACGAGCGACCCGATACCATCGCGTGTCTTGTTCAACCGGTATCCCACGACGACGCAATCGGCCGTGCGTTGGTGCTTCACCTTCACCATCACGCGCTCACCGGGTACGTAGAGCAACGATGATTGCTTGGCGATCACCCCGTCGAGCCCTGCACCTTCGAACCGCTCGAACCAGTCGCGCGCGAGCGCCGGGTCGTCGGTTTGGGGCGTGACGAAGACCCGATCGGTCGCACGCACGGCAGACATCAAGGAAGCGCGCCGCGCGTGGAACGGAGCATCCATCAAGGACCCGTCCAGGGCGAGCAGGTCGAAAACTACGAACGACGCGGGCAACTCTTTAGCGAGCTTCGCAACGCGCGAAGCCGCCGGATGAAGACGGAGTTGCAGCGCGTCGAAATCCAAGCCGTTCTCGCCCGCGATGACGATCTCGCCGTCGACGACGCAGCGGCCCGGCAGCGCGTCCTTGACGAGGTCCACAACGTCGGGGAAGTACCGCCCGAGCGGCAAGTTGTTGCGGGAATCTATGCGGATCGTGTCTCGGTCGCGATAGACGATCGCACGGAATCCGTCCCACTTCGGCTCGTACAGCCAGCTTCCGCCGACGGGGATCTCCTCTCGAGGTGCCGACAACATCGGTTCGATCGGCGGCTCGACCGGGAACGTCATATCGGCGGTTAGGATACGCGGCGCTATGACGCTCGATATCTCGGAGCTCGGAACCATCCTCGGCGTATGGGCGCATCCGGATGACGAGGCCTATCTCTCGTCGGCGATCATGGCATCCGCAGTGGAGAACGGGCAGCGTGTCGTCTGCGTAACGGCGACGCGCGGCGAGAAGGGTTCCTGGGATGAGGAGCGTTGGCCGACGGTGACCATGGGAGAGGTGCGCGAAGCAGAGTTGATGCAGTGCCTCGAGATCTTGGGCGTCACCGATCACCGATGGCTCGACTACGTCGATGCGGAATGTGACCATGTCTCCTTCGAAGAAGCCGTTGGCAAGATCGTCGACCTGATCGGCGAGGTTCAGCCCGACAGCGTTCTGACGTTCGGGCCTGAAGGCATGACCGATCACCCGGATCACAAGGCAGTCAGTCGCTGGACGACGGAAGCGTTCCGTCGAGCCGCGAAGCCGGGCGCCTCGCTCTTCTATGCGACGCAGACGCAGGCATGGGCGGATAAGTTCGTGCCGATCCTCGCGCGGTTCAACGTGTTCGAAGGCGACACCCCTCCGATAACGCCGGAGGACGAGCTTGCGATCGATGTTCGGCTCGACGGCGACCTTCTCGGGCGCAAGGTGCGCGCGCTGATGGCTCACGCAAGCCAGATGGAGGGCATGAAGAGCGTCTTCGGCGAGCAGCTGTGGTGGGATTCGCAATCCAACGAGTGGTACAGGCTGGCCGCGACCAAATAG
>JBHELL010000154.1:0-11949 GCA_046263075.1 Actinomycetota bacterium
TCGAGCGCACCGACCACATGGCGCGGCTCGTCGAGGACCTGTTGCTCGCATCTCGCATCTCCAACCCCGCCGAGCGGCGGATGCCCGATGTGAACCGTCAAGAGGTCGACATCGCCCCCGTCGTCGAGCGCGCGCTGCGCTCGTTCCGCGTCGCGCATCCCACGCGCGAGTTCCGCGTGCGCGGATCCGAAGGCATCACGTGTTCCGCTGACCCGATCCGCGTCGAGCAGATCGTCGCGAACCTGATCTCGAACGCGGTGAAATTCTCGGAAGAAGGAACGTTCGTCGACGTCTCGCTTTCGCAGGACACCCGCGAGACGTTCATCGAAGTCACCGACGAAGGCCGAGGGATCCCGTCGGACAAGTTCGACGAGATCTTCGAACGGTTCCGTCGCCTCGAGGATCCGATGAAGATGGAAACCGGTGGCGCCGGACTCGGGTTGTTCATCGTGCGAGAGCTCGCGCGCGCGATGGGCGGCGCCGTTTCCGTTCGGAGCGAGCTCGGACACGGCTCGACGTTCAGCGTCTCTCTCCCGGCCGTCGGTGTGAAGCCCTCCGAGCAGCCGCAGCGGCGCGCGCAAGACCGCCAGGAGCTGCCGGTCGATTCCCAGTGGGCGAACGTGACCGACCCGGCGGCCGAAGCCGGCTAGAGGGCTCGACGCCCGCGCGCGGCTGATATCCTTGCCCGCACCGTGGACGCCTCGAGCTTCGATTCCGTTTTCGTCATCGACTACGGAGCCCAGTACGCGCAGCTGATCGCGCGTCGCGTCCGCGAATGCAAGGTCTACTCGGAGATCTTGCCGCACGACGTCGATCTTTCGATCATCAAGCAACGGCGTCCGAAAGGGTTGATCCTCTCCGGCGGGCCCGCCTCGGTGTATGCGCCCGGCGCACCGTCGGTGAACGAAGCGTTCTTCGACCTTGGGATCCCCGTGCTGGGCATCTGTTACGGACAGCAGGCGATGGCGCAGACGCTCGGCGGTGTCGTCGAGCACACCGGAGGACGCGAGTACGCCAAGACGTCGTTGCACGTCTCCTCGCCCGGCAGCGACTTGTTCAAAGGCCTGCCGGAGGATCAGACGGTCTGGATGAGCCACGGCGATTGCGTCGTACGCGCGCCCGAGGGCTTCCGCGTCACGGCAGGGACCGACGGCTCGCCGGTTGCAGGCTTCGAGGCGCCGGAGCGCGGATTCTACGGCGTGCAGTTCCATCCCGAGGTGGCCCACACGCCGGCCGGGCTCGACATCTTGAAGAACTTCCTCTATGAAGCCTGCGACGCGCGGCCTGTGTGGACGCGCGTTTCGATCATCGAAGAGGCCGTCGCGGAGGTGCGCGCGCGCGTCGGCGGCGAACGCATCGTCTGCGGCTTGTCGGGCGGTGTCGATTCGGCCGTCGCCGCCGTGCTTGTGCACAAAGCGGTGGGCGACCAGCTCACGTGCGTCTTCGTCGATCACGGGCTGCTACGCGCCGGCGAGGCGGAGCAGGTCGAAGAGACGTTCCGCTCGTCCTTCCACATCAACCTGATCCACGTGAAGGCGCAAGATCGCTTCCTTGCGAAGCTCGCCGGCGTCACGGATCCCGAGATGAAACGGCGCGCGATCGGCGAAGAATTCATCCGGGTCTTCGAAGAGGTCGCGCGCAACGAGCTCGCCGGCGCGCGCTTCCTCGTGCAAGGGACGTTGTACCCCGACATAATCGAGTCGGGGACGCGCGACGCCGCGAAGATCAAGTCGCACCACAACGTCGGGGGACTCCCCGAAGACATGGATTTCGAGCTCGTCGAGCCGTTGCGCAACCTCTTCAAAGATGAAGTGCGCGCGATCGGCGAAGAGCTGGGGCTGCCGGAAGAGATCACGTGGCGGCAGCCGTTCCCAGGTCCGGGGCTCGCGATCCGCATCATCGGCGCGGTGTCTGCCGAGAAGCTCGAGATCCTTCGTCAAGCGGACGCGGTCGTGCGCGAGGAGATCCGCAAGGCCGGGCTGTATCGAGAGATCTGGCAATCGTTCGCCGTTCTGCCCGATGTTCGCACGGTCGGAGTCATGGGCGACGGGCGCTCGTACGAGCGCCCGGTCGTGGTGCGCGCCGTCACGTCCGAGGATGCGATGACGGCGGATTGGGCGCGGCTGCCGTACGAGCTGCTCGAGAAGATCGCCTCGCGCATCGTCGCCGAGGTGCCCGGCGTGAACCGGGTTGCGTACGACATAACCTCGAAGCCTCCCGCGACTATCGAGTGGGAATGAAGCCCGTGCGATAATCGGGCGTGCGCGCGCGTTCCGGTCGCAGGTTCGACCTCGGATACAGTCTCTCCGTCCTGTTACTTGCCGGCGTGTACTACGGCGCCGCGCGCTTGAGCCTCCACTACGCGCTCATCAAGCCGAGCGTCACCCCGGTATGGCCGCCGACCGGTATCGCCGTCGTGGGGTTGTTCTTGCTCGGGTCGCGCGCGTGGCCGGGCATAGCGCTCGGCGCGTTCCTCGCGAACGCGGGCATCAGCCCGAACATCGCGGTGGCGGTCATGATCGCCGCGGGCAACACGCTGGCGCCCCTCGCTTCATACATCCTGTTGCGCGCGTGCGATTTCCGTCCCGACCTCGGCCGCTTGCGCGACGCGTCCGTTCTCGTCTTCCTCGGAGCGCTCGCGGCTATGTCGGTTTCTGCATCGATCGGTACGACAGCCTTGTGGGTGTCGCACGCCATCGGGCCGAACGGATATGTCGCGGCCTGGTCCGTGTGGTGGACCGGCGACGCGTTCGGCGTCCTCGTCTTTGTCCCATTCCTCTTCGTGTTCCCGACCGTCCCTCGCGGCCTTTCGTGGAGCGCGCGCGCCGAGGGAACGTTTGTGGTGGCCGCGGCCGGAGCCGTCACGTATGCGGTCACCCGCTCGGACCTTTCGCTGATGTTCGTCGTGCTTCCGGTCACGATCTACGCGTCGATGCGCTTCAAGCAGAAGGGCGCCGCACCCGCCGTTGCGGTGGTTACCCTCGTCGCCGTGTCCGCTGCGGTGAGCGGGCTCGGACCGTTCTCGCACCGCTCGCTGTTCCAGCGGATGCTCACGCTGCAAGCGTTCAACGGGACCGTTGTGTTGACGAGCTTCCTGCTGGCAGCGCTCATGACCGAACGCGAGCGCGCGCGCCATGCACTCGACGAGTTGCGGCGCCGGCAGGCGCTCGAGCTGAACGATGAGATCGTGCAAGGTCTTTCCGTGGCGCGGTATGCGCTCGAGCTGAACGACGTCGCCACGATGCGTCGCGCGCTCGACCGGACGCTGGAGGGCGCGCGCGCGATCGTCGGGAATCTGCTCGGCCGACAACCGGGCGACCTGCGTCGCGAGCGACCGGCTGAAGTCGGTGCGACGGAAGACAAGAGCTGACCGCCCAAGCCTCCGTTCAGGCTGCGATAATCGACATCTTCATGGACAACGTCCTCTTCGATCCCCGCGACGATGCGCGGCGCGCGCCCGACCCGTTCGAGTTGCAGCTGCTCGACGGGCTGAATCCGCAGCAACAAGAAGCCGTAGTGCACGGGGACGGACCGCTCCTGATCGTCGCTGGAGCCGGGAGCGGGAAAACGCGCGTGCTCACGCACCGCATCGCGCATCTCATCCGTCTCCGCAACGTCTCGCCGTTCTCGATCCTTGCGATCACGTTCACCAACAAGGCTGCGGGTGAGATGCGCGAGCGCGTCGGTGGGCTCGTTGGTGAGCGGCTCGGCGCTGCTATGTGGGTTATGACGTTCCACTCCGCTTGCGGCCGCATCCTGCGGCGGGAGGCGCAGCGACTCGGCTTCACGTCGAACTTCACGATCTACGACGACGGCGACACGGAACGATTGGTCTCGCTCGTGGTGAAGGAGCTCGACGTCGACACGAAGCGTTTCCCAGCGAAGTCCTTCAAGAACGCGATCGGGCGCGCGAAGGACGAGCTTGTGGATGAGGAGATGTTCGCCGAGCGCGCGTCGTCGAGCGGGAACTTCTTCGACAAGATGGTCGCCGACGCGTATCGGATGTACCAGCAACGCCTGTGCGCCGCGAACGCGATGGACTTCGACGACATGATCCTCAACGTCGTCCATCTCTTCCGGCTCTTCCCCGACGCGCTCGAGTCGTGGCAAGAGCGCTTCCGGTACGTGCTGATCGACGAGTTCCAGGACACCAACGCGGCGCAATTCGAGCTGGCCCGCCTGCTGGCGAGCCGCGATCGCAACATCTGTGTCGTCGGCGATACCGATCAGAGCGTCTACGCGTTCCGCGGCGCCGACTTCCGCAACGTGTTGAAGTTCGAAGACGAGTTCCCGGATGCGCGCGTGATCGTGCTCGAGCAGAACTACCGATCGACACAAACGATCCTCACGGCCGCCAATGCAGTTATCGAACGGAACCGGATGCGAAGGCCGAAGAACCTATGGACGGCGGGCGGAGCGGGAGTTCCGATCATCCGGTACCACGCGGAGAACGAGTCGGATGAGGCGATGTTCGTCGCGCGCGAGATCGAGCGGCTGCGCGAAGACGAAGATCATATGTACGGAGACGTCGCCGTCTTCTACCGGACCAACGCGCAGTCGCGCGCATTCGAAGATGTCTTCACTCGGTTCGGCGTGCCGTACAAGGTCGTTGGCGCCCTTCGGTTCTACGAGCGCAAGGAAGTCAAAGACGCGCTCTCGTTCCTTCGACTCACGGTCAACCCGCAGGATGAGGTCTCGCTCCGACGGATCATCAACGTGCCGCGACGAGGCATCGGTGACAAGACGGTGGCGGAGATCGCGCGGTTCGCACGCGCGAACGAGTTATCGATGTCGGAGGCGATCGACCGGGTCGACGAGATCGGGCTCGCCCCCCGCGCGCATTCCGCGGTCGGCGAGTTCGGGTCGCTCGCGCGCAGGCTTCGAGAGATGGCAGAGCGTGGCGCAGAGGCTGCGGAGGTCCTCGGGGTCGCGATCGATGCGAGCGGCTATCTCACCGAGCTGGAGACCCAGCACACGATCGAAGCCCAAGGGCGCGTCGAGAACCTCCAGGAGCTGATCGGAGTGGCTGCGGCGTACGCGGCGGACGAGCCGGAGGCCGGTATCCGAGGTTTCCTCGAGCAGGTTTCGCTCGTGTCCGAGGCCGACGAGGCGACGGCCGAAGAGGGGCGCGTGACGATGATGACGATGCACAACGCGAAGGGGCTGGAGTTCCCGATCGTCTTCATCACCGGGCTCGAGGAGGGGGTCTTCCCACATATGCGGTCGATGACCGATCCCGATCAGCTCGAAGAGGAGCGGCGTCTGGCCTACGTTGGGATCACGCGCGCGCGCGAGCGCCTGTACCTCACGCATGCGTGGGCACGATCGTTGTGGGGCGGCACCAACTACAACCGGGTCTCTCGGTTCCTCGACGAGATCCCCGAAGAGCTCGTGCGGGTCCACGGGGAGGAAGAGGACCAGGGGGAGACGACGATCATCCGCGGCAAGGCCGGGCCCGGACCCTCACTGTCCGTGGCCATCGGGGACGAGGTCGTTCACGACCGGTTCGGCCACGGGGTCGTCATCGATATCTCCGGCGCAGGCTCCGATACCGAGGTGACCGTTCACTTCGAGGACGAAGGGCCGAAGCGTCTGCTGGTCGCGTACGCGCCGATCCGCAGGGTGTAGGCGGGCCGCCTTGTTGCAGATGTTCCCAAATGCTTGATTCGTTCATTAGCGTTGCTAGAGTCGCTCCCGTGCCGGCCCCGCCGCGCACATAGCGGAGCGGAGCGTCAATCGACCGAACGATCCCCAGGAGGGGGTCATGTTGATCCGGACGCTCCCGCAAGACGAGCAGTCTTCCTTTCCGGCCGGGCCCTATACCAGCCCGCTCCACCTCTTCGCTGCCGTGCTCGTTCTGGCCGGCGAGCCCTCCGACGTCGAGCCTTCGATTTCCTCGGCACGCGCGCGAGCGCGCGCGGCCGTGGTGTCGGGTCGAACGTCCGTCGAGGACGAAAGCATCACGGCCTTCAGGCTTTGCTACGAAGCACTCCGCGCGCGCGCCGCGACGGCGACCGCGCCGGTCGACTCCGCCGGCCCTCGGTGGCGGCGCTCGTTCGCCGCGCTCGCCGAGCTGCGCCACCGTCAGCGAGCCGCGCTCACGCTGTACTACTGCGTAGGGATGACGGTGCCCGAGGTTGGCGCCGTCGTCGGGGTGCGCGTCCCGGAAGCTCGCCGGATCATCGACGCCGGCGTTGCGGCGATCCTGCGCGCGCTGAAGGAGCCTCTCGACGTCCGGCGGGCACTCAGAGCGGCCGGCATGCGGATGGTCGCGGCTCCCGCATGGCCCTTCGACGTCGGGCCGGGGCCGAGCACGGTCGAGCCGGTCGCGCGCCTCCCGCGGCCCGTCATGCGGGTGCTGCTCGCGGACGCTCCCGCGGGCGGTGTGGCGCCCTCGCCGGCGGCTGCTCCGGCCTTCGAGCGGCCCGTGAGGCTCGGCAGATCCGTCTCCTCCCTCCTCGCCGGCGCGCTCGGCATCGTGCTGCTCCTCGTGCTCGCGCCCGCGCATGGGGCCAAGGTCGCCGGTTCGGCGGTTCCGGCTCCGGTCGTCGCTGCACAGGCTCAGCAGCGTCCGGCGGTCGCACCGCTCGTCATCGTCCGCGAGGGTGACTCGCTGTGGGCGATCGCGGCTCGGCGGCTCGGCGACCCGGCGCGCTGGGGCGAGATCTGGCGGCTCAACAGAGGGCGCGCGTTCGGCTCGTCGCGGTTCACTGTGCCCGGTCTGATACGGCCTGGGTGGATGCTGCGTTTGCCTGCGGGCTGAGCCCCTCTCCGAGGGCTAGAGAATTCCGCCCGAATGGGCTACGAGTTTCGCTCGCGCGCCGGCCGAATCACAGAACAACGTGGCTGCTTCTTCGCATCTCAGGAGCGCGCGCGGCCGGATCTGGCTCGCGCTCCTCGCGCTCGTCGTCCTCGTGCTCGTTCCCGTCGCCGGCGACGCCAAGACCATCACCGCGGGGACGGCCGACGCGTCGAGCGCGATCATCACGCTGACGACCGGCCTCGGATCCCTTTCGATCGCGACCGACGACGCGCAAGCGCGGATCGGCTCGTCGCCGCGCGCGTACGCACGGTTCATCTCCGGATCGACCACGGACCAGCAGGTCGGTGCGGCGGAACGAACGGCATCGAAGCCGGGCGAGAAGCAAACGGCGACGCTCGGCGACGGACCGTTTTCGATCGGCGATGTGCTGTCGCTCGGCAACGCAGGTGCGAACATCACCACCGAGATCTCGAACGGGGCCCGCTCGGACGTGACAGCGCAGCTCGGCGATGTGTCCCTGTTCGGCGGATGGCTTCAGCTCGACGGTGCTTCGTCGATCACGCAAGCGCACTCGACCTCGACCGGCTCGACGGTGCACCGTGAGATCCACCTCGACGGGATGCGCGCGCTCGAGACCGGCGATCTGCTCGCCGCCCTCGACGTGAACCCGCTCGAGCTGACATGCGCGGCGATCGCCGCCGTCGGCAGCGACCTCGGGCACGACGCGTCCGCGTGTCAATCGAAGCTCGACGACGTGACCGCAACGATCTCCGACGCGGTCGACGCGCTGCAGGCGGCAGTCGCGGACGTCACCGCCGAGCGCGACACCGTCAGCGCGGCGATCGCAGCGGCGGAAGCGCAACTCGCTTCGTTGCAGTCGCAGCGTTCCTCACTCGAGACGCAGCTGGCGGCGCTGCAAGACGACCTCGCGTCGCTCGCGGCGCAACGAACGGACCTCCAGGGACAGCTGAGCGCCGCAGAAGCAACGCTGGCGGGCCTGCAGGCGTCGAACGACAGCCTCACGGCGCAGATCCAGCAGTTGCAGGATGCGACGAGTGGGTACACCGAGAGCGCGCTCCAAGCTGACCGGACCACGGTTACGTCGTGCGACGGGTTGGCCGGCGTCCCTGCGACGGCGTGCCAAGCGACGTTGCTCCTCAACTCCTTCCCATCACTCGCGAGCACGTACGGCGTCGACCTCGGCGGGCTCGGCTTCACGGGCGCGCGCGCAGCGTTGTTGTCGAGCATCGATACTTTGCTCGCAGACTTCACGGCGCTCGACGCAGCGACGGCTGAGCTGGCGACCCTCGGCGGCCAGCTCTCCACCGTGAACGCCGACATCGCATCGCTCGACTCACAGATCGACGACCTGACATCGCAGATCGACGCCCTCGACGCGCAGATCGCGGCAGCCCAGTCCGACCTGGACGACGCGACATCGCTGATCGCCACGGTGACGCAACAGCTCGACGATCTGAACGCGCAGCTCGACGCGTTGACGAACGACCTCGCCGTTATCGATGCGTCGGACCCGGCGGCGACCACGTGCACGCTGACCTCGAGCGCGCTCGGCAGCGTCGGCGACCTCGTCCCGTCGCTGTCCTCGACGCTTTCTCCGCTGAAGACACAGCTCGACGACGCCTGCGCCGCACTCGCGTCCACCGTGAACGGGTTGCTCGGCGTTCCGCTGATCACTATCGACGGGATCGACATCACGCTCGACATCGATGCGCGCGCCGACCACCCGTCCGTTTCGGTGAGCGGGACCCTCGGGTCGGTCCAGGTAGGCGAGAACGCGCCTGTGATCATCGATCTTCCGACCGGCAGCGACGAGCTGCCCCTCGCACAAGCGCTGATCTCCAGCACGCTCGTCTCGGTCGTATCCGACACCGGGCTCGGGTTGCCGCTGCCCGAGCTCAAGGTGCTCGCGACGGACCGGTCGACGGGACGCCGCGCGGACGGCACGTGGTATGCGCACGGCTCGGTGACGTTCTTGAAGCTGACCCTTCCTGCGGGCGACGTGACGGTTCCGAGCTCGGCGCCGCTCGGCGCGCTCGACGGCACCGCCGGTTTCGGCGGCACGTCCGCCGGCCCCGCGCACATGATGCGCGCGGCGGCGACATCTCCCGTGATCGACCTCGGCGTCGGTGTGTTCAACGCCGACGGCGCCTACAACCCTGCGAACGGCGGCGGCGGCGGCGGTTCGAACGACCCGAGCCTCGACGAGGTTCGCGGGAAGCGCTTGCCGACCACCGGCGTCGGGTTCGGGTTGTGGCCGGCATTGCTCATGATCGCGGCCGGCGCTTGCCTCTGCCGCACGCTTCGCCGCGCCTGACCGGAAGCGCGCCGTCGCGCGCTTAAACTCGATGCGTGATCTCCGAGAGCACGATCGCGATCCGTTTGCTCATCGCAGCGGGCCTCGGCGCCGCGATCGGTCTCGAGCGCGAGTGGCGCGTTCAACCCGCCGGGCTTCGCACGCACATGCTGGTCTCGGTCGGCGCGTGCTTGTTCACGCTCGTCGGCGCGTACGCGTTTGCCGGGTCGACCGGAGGCGGTGTCAACGCGGATGTCACGCGCGTGGCGTCGCAGGTCGTGGTCGGCGTCGGGTTCCTCGGCGGTGGAACGATCCTTCGCCACGAGGGAACGATCCGCGGGCTCACGACAGCGGCGACGCTTTGGGTCGCCGCGGCGCTGGGTCTCGCGACGGGAGCGGGCTTCGTCTTCGGCGGCCTGATCGCAGCAGGCGTGACGCTCGTCGCGCTTACTCTCCTGAAGCCGTTCGAGCGATACCTGACGACCCGGCTGCGGGAACGTCCGAAGCTTCCGCCGGATTAACGTCGAGCGTCGCGAGCGACTCGGCGACGGACCGGATCAGCACGCGCGACGTCAGCAACCCGAGATGCCCGACGTCCTTGACGAGCACGTTGCGCGCGCGCAGCAGCGGCTCGGCGATCTTCGCGTTCGACGCGGGGATCACGACGGAATCGATGTTCGAGTAGTAGGCGATGTACCGCACGTCCGACGCGCGCGTGCCCTCGTGCAGCTGCTTGATGAGCGGTGAGTTCGGCCGGACCTGACGAGCCGCGCGCCCGCGACCGACGACGGCAGCGTATGTTCCTTGGTGCGGCGTACCGAGGGTGACGCACGTGTGCACCTTTTCGTCCCCGCCGAGCTCCTGGATGTAGTAGCGCGCGACGAGCCCGCCGAGCGAATGAGCGACGAGATGAACCTTCGTCGCGCCGGTGAGGAACATGATCTCGAACAACCGGTCGTGGAGGCGCTGCGCGAGCTCGGGGATGTCGTGACCGATAACGTTGTAATTCATCGTCTCGACGTGACGGAAACCGTGACGGTGCAGCGCGCTTTTCATGTAGAGGAACGCGCTGCGATTGTGGAACGCGCCGTGGAGCAAGAGGATCGGCGTGGTCGCGGCTTCCGGGTCGAGGTAGTGGAGCACCTCGTGCCGGCTGAAGCGATCATCGAACCGGACGCGCTCTTCGATCTTCAACGCTTCGCTCAGCAGCCCGGCGGGGTAGAGGGCGAGGTTCACGCCTGCGACGACGAGCTCGCGCGCGAAACCCGCGTAGGTTCGAGGCCTGCGCATCGCACGCCCGATCGCCGAACCGATCGAACGCGAAGCGGCGGTTGTTGCGTCGAACCGGTCGCGCGGCGTCACGCGGGTCCCTTCTTCATCGTCAGCTCCTGTGTCCTCTCTGGGGCAGATACCCAGGGGGAAGGACCAGCAACCGGAACCGAGTCTACGGCGACCGAGGGCCGCGCGCGGGCATCCTGGGCCGTGTGTTTCAGGAAGATCACGTCGTGCGGAGCAGGAACACTACGCCGACGATCAGGATGGCGACCGCGAGCACGACCGTTCCGATCACCCAGTGGATCCCCATGCGGCCGCGGGGGACGATCTTGCGCGGTTTGTGCGCGCGTTTCCGTTTCCGATCAGTCACCGCATCGCCCGCCAGCGTTCCAGGCGCCGCGCGGTCGGCGCCCCTTCGCGCGCGATATCGGAGAGCGCCCATGCGACGCCGTCCGTTCCGTCGGGGATGACTCGGTCCGCCAGGCCGAGACGACGCAGGTCGTGCGCCGTCAAGCGCAGATCGCGCGCGACCTGGTCGACGTCCGAGCGCTTCAGGATCGTCGCGGCGCCTTCGGGCGCGATTACGGAGAAGAACGCCCCCTCTTGGATCAACACCCGGTCGCATGCGGCGAGCGCGAGCGCGCCTCCGCTCCCGCCTTCACCGGTGATCACGGCAACGGTGGGGACCGGCGCGCGCAACAACGCATCGAACGTCGCCGCTATCTCGCGCGCGCCGCCGCTCGCTTCAGAGGGGCTGCTCGGGTGCGAGCCGGGCGTGTCGACGAACGTCACGACCGGTATGCCGAGCCGCGTTGCGGTCGCGATACCGCGCCGCACGTTGCCGTAGTCGTGCGCGCGCAGCCGCCGGCGCGCGCGATCGTTGGTCGCGGTCGCGATCGCGACCACGCCGTGGCCGCCGACGTCGGCGAGCGCGACGGCAACCGTACCGTTCGGGGCGAGGGGAACGAGAGGCTCGCCTCTGAACGGCTGGCCCGCCGGTCGTGATCGCGCGCGCTGCACGAGCGTCAAGGCGTCTGCTTCGCTTGCCGGAGGTTCCGGGGGCGGCTCCACGGGGTCGGCCGGTCGTCGTTCGATGAGGTCGAGCACCGCGCGCGCGTAGCTCTTCAGCTCGAGCGGGTCGATCGTGCGAGCGACGAGCCCGATATCGCGTGCCCACTCCGCGGTATGCGAACCTGGTGGGAGCGGCTGCCCCGTGAACGTCTCGGCGACACGCGGTCCGGCGAAGCCGATCGTCGCCCCCGGCTCGGCCAAGATCACGTCCGCGGTCGATGCGAACGACGCGTAGACGCCGCCGGTCGTGGGGTTCCGCAGGTAGGCGATGAACGGCGCACGAGCGCCTGCGAGCCTTGCGCGTGCAGCGATCGTCGCCGGCATCTGCGCGAGCGCAAGCATGCCTTCCTGCATGCGCGCGCCGCCCGTTGCCGTCAGCGTGATGACGGGCAGCCGTTCGCACGCGGCGAGCTCGAAAGCCCGGCAGATACGTTCGCCTTCCGCGACGCCCATCGAGCCGCCGATGAAGGCGAACTCGAAGCTGATGGCGATCGCGCGGCGCTCGCCGAGCGTGCCGTCTGCGACC
>JBHELL010000155.1:0-2902 GCA_046263075.1 Actinomycetota bacterium
GTACAGGAGCATCACTTGCTCGAGCAGCTCGTCTTCCGACAGCACATCGCCGTTCTCTTCGGCAGCGATCAGAGCCGTGAGCAGATCATCGGCAGGATGCGCGCGCTTCCACGAGATCATGTCCGTGAGGAAGCTCGCCATGGCGTTCGATGCTTCCTCCATCCGCGCGAGCACCTCAGGATCCGCGACCATCGGTTCGAGCGAACGGACGAGCTGCCCCGACCACGCGCGCAGCTGCAGACCGTCGGCCTCGGGGATACCGAGCATCTCCGAGATAACCGCGAACGGGAGTGGGAACGCGAAGTCCGCGATCAGATCGACATCGTCCTTGTCGCGCGCGGCATCGAGCAGCGAGGCAACGATCTGCTCGATGCGCGGCCGTAATCCTTCGACGACGCGTGGCGTGAATGCCTTCGTCACCAGCTTCCGCAAGCGTGTGTGATCCGGCGGATCCCGGCGGAGCATCGAATAGCGCCCGCGTTCTTCCTCATCGCCGCGCATCTCCCGGACGAGCCGGCGCAGCGGCGTGTCGGTCGTCATGTTCACGTCTTCGACGCTGAGGCTTGGATCGCGCAAGAAGCGCGCGCAATCGTCGTAGGAGAAGAGCATCCAGAAGCCGAACGGGCTCTGGTGCACCGGCTCGGTCGCGCGCATGCGCCCGTACGTGGGATATGGATCCTCTGCATATCCCGGCTCGAATGGGTTGTACGACGGGGCGATCACCTCGGCCATGAATGCAGCCTACGGTGTTCGGTCCGCCACCGCGAAGAGCTGCCACGAGCCGGATCGTGGGCGAGCACTCCGATCGTGAGCGGCGTACCGGCAACGTGGACTCCGGCCCCCGGACTGACGCTGCACGTCCCGCGCGCAGGAACGTTCGCGATCCATATCGGTTAGCTCTACGGCACCTTAACGACGATGCTGCGCGCGGCCTTGTCGTGGATGGTTTGCTTTCTCTGGTCCCAAAGCGGAAACAGCGCGTCGACGAGTCCGCCGATCCACACGAAACACAACAGCGAGAAGACCAACCACCGCACGAAGGCTCGCCCGTACCCGATGCTCGCGTCTGTGTCGACGTCGCGAACGCGGATCTTCATGATCATCGTTCCAACGGTCTGACCGCGCGCGCCGCCTTCCATCAGAACGCGATACAAGATCCCGGCAGCCAGGATGAAGGCGAATGGGCCGTAGAAGAGCCCAGCAGAGCCGATGGCCCTACCGGTGTGGACGTCGATCCGGCTCGACAGGGCAAAGGTCAGGCCCGAGAGGATCATGATGATCCAGCTCGGGACGGCAACGATGACTCCGTCGATCAGGAGGGCAACGAGCCGTTGCCACCATTCGGCGTATACCGCACCGTCCATCCGCCGCACGGAGACGGACGCTCTGCCGACCGGCCCGGGATGCCCGCATTGTGGACACGCGATCGCCCGATCCGAGATCTGCCTTCCGCAGTTCTCGCAATACGCCACCGGTCCCCCTTCCGCGGGCGCAGCTTCGGCGAGCCCTGCCCCTGAGTCAAGGCTCGACGGAAATCGCGCGCCGCGGGGCGATACTGGACCGGGAGGTCGCCATGCCCAGGAAACCCAAGAAGAGAGCGGCCAACAAGAAGGCGCAGACGCGCCGGCATCACGTAAGCGTCAAAACGCCGCCGAGCGGGTTGACTCTCGGCAAGGGAGACGTCCGCTTCGACGTCCTCGACCGCGAAGGAAAGATCGGAACGCTCCTGATTTCGGTAGGAGCCATCGAGTGGAAGCCCTTCAACTCACCGATCCGGCGCAAGTATTCGTGGGAAGCCTTCGACCGTTGCATGGTCGAGGGGAAGCGCCGAGTGCGCTAGCCGCTCGACGCCATCTCGCCTGCGCGCTCGTCGACCCAGCGGTCGATCGATTCCCACCACGAATACAGCCACTCGATGAGCGCTTCTTGATCGTGCGGGATCTCCTGTGGCGACAGCCGCCAGTAGCGGGCGAGGATCGGCCGGTCGAACGGGATCCGCGTCCACAGGTCCTTGAACGAGCCGATCTCTTCGAGCACGGAGTGAGCGACGAAGACGACATCGGCGTCGGGCGCGCCTGCGAGCGCCGCGCGCACCCCGTTGTGCCGTGGCGGAAGCACGTGAACCATCTTCTCCGCGCGCTCCGCCGCTTGGTGGTGTCCTTTCCCGCGCAGGTAATCGATCGCGCGCCTCCGCACGCGCGGCGTGAAGTCCTTGCCTTCAGGGAACAACACGAACGCGTCGTGCGCGCCGAGCCCGGTGGCGAGGTTCGTGATCGCGTCGAGGTATAGCTCGCGTCGGGACGGGTCGTGGCGGATGAAGCGGTTCGGCAGCCTGTTCAGCATGATGTCGTAGAGCGGCTCCCACTGCAGCTTCGCGAGCATCACGATCCGCGGATGGCGCCGGTAGCCGACGAGGAGCGTCCCGATCAGAAGGAGCGAGTTCCCCGGGCCGGCGTGCCGGCAGAACACGAGGATCGGTCCCGCGGTCGGCGTCGGCCGGTCTTCGATATGCACGCGGAGCCGGAAGAATCGCCGAGCCGCCCGATCGACCGACCGCAGCCACCACCGCATGAACCCGTAATGAGCATCGATCATCCGGCCCGAGCTCAGGAACATCCCGAAGCCGCTCGCCACCCACAACGCGAACATCACGATGAACCCCGCCGCTTCGAGCGCGAGGTAGAACGCGCCGAACGCGGCCAGCCGGGTCGTTCGCCAGCTACCCGGCAGGAACAGATCTGCGAGGAGCGCGACGATCAGCAAGACGGGGGAAAGCCCGAGCACGAGCAGCGTCAGCACGAAGCCGAGCGGCGCCAGCACGGCTCGGCGGATGATGCGAGGTGGAAGTCGGTCCAAACCGTCCTCCCGGTTGCCGAGAGGATACTTGGTCAGGTGGACGAGC
>JBHELL010000156.1:0-22504 GCA_046263075.1 Actinomycetota bacterium
CGCGCGCGCGACGCGTTCGGGCTTTCCTTCGGCGAGCGCCTTGTCGAACGTCGCCTGATCTATGCCGACTTCTTCAGCTTCGGCCACAACGACTCCTAGAGCGGTCCACTGATGCCGCCGTCCTTACGGATGCGCCAGAAGTGCACGGCCATCAGCAGGACGGCGATGAAGGGCAGAGCTAAGACATGTAAGACGTACCATCGGATCAAGGTCGGTGGCCCCACTTCAAGCCCGCCGACGAGCACGAACTTCACCTGCCGCCCGAACACGGGTGTGTACCCCATCATGTTGGTGCCGACGGTGACGGCCCAGATCGCGAGCTGGTCCCAGGGCAGCAGGTACCCGGTGAACGAGAGCAGCAGCGTGATCTGCAACAGGTTGACGCCGACGACCCAGTTGAACTCGCGCGGCGGCTTGTACGCGCCGTGGTAGAAGACGCGCGCCATGTGCAAGAAGACGGTGAGCACCATCAAGTGCGCGGCCCACCGATGCATATTTCGCACGAGCTGCCCGAAGGTGATCGCCTGCGAAAGACCTTGCATGTCCTGGTATACCGGCGCGCTCACGAGGTCGACCGCGGGCCGGTAGAAGAACATCAGGTAGATGCCCGTGATCGTCAGCAGGACGAAGAGGAAGAACGACAACCCGCCGAGGCAGAACGTGTACGTCAGCTTCAACCCGTGCCGACGCACCTTCGTCGGGTGCAAGTGGTACAACACGTTGTTCATGGTCGCGAGGGCACGGTCGCGCGACGTGTCGCGGTAGCCCTTGCGCAGGTAGGAGCCGGGCCGGAAGATCGATTTCCAGACTTGGGTGTCCTGCACCTTCTCGCGCAGGAGCTTCATCTTCTCCTGCAGCAGAGGCGGTTCTTGCTTGATCGACATCGTTAGCCCTCGTTCGCGGCCGCGCGCGGCGCGCGCTCCCCAACGGTGATGTAGAACAGCGCGTCGGACGGACACCGGTCCACGCAGATCCCGCATCGCGTGCACTCGGTGTCGTCGATCACGAACACGGCTGCCGAGTTGCCGGCGGCATCCTTGATCGCGGCTTGATCGGCGTCGGCGACGATCTCTCCCGACAACATGTAGATGCAATCCCACGGGCAGACGTCCTCGCACGCGCGGCACAGGATGCAGAGGTCTGCCTCGAGCCCGATGTGCCGCTTGGGCTTGACCCGGCTCTGCAGCCAGTTCGGGTCGACGATCTTGAGGTCGTATTCGTCGTAGAACTGCGGCTTATTCGAGATCGCGCCCATTACTTATACCCACCAGTCGCTTCAGGCTTGGGTTCGCCGGCGGCCAGCTGTCTCGGGAACTTCTTCTGGTACATCAGGAAACCGACAACCAGGATGCCGACGACGACCGCGTTCTCGATCACGACGACGAGGTCCTTCAGTGTCTGCTTGTAGCAGCTGATCGCATCCGCATGGGCTGTTCCTGAGGCGAACGGGTTGATCGCGACACACCCGTTCCCGCGCCATCCGAGCCGCCCGTCCGCGAAGTAGAGCCACCAGCTCGGGAGGATCGCGAGGAGGAACAATCCGATCAGAGACATACCGAATGCCGCGAGCGTCGCCTTGACCCATTCGCTCTTCGCGCGGAACGCGGCCGCCAGGAGGGCCGCACCGACGACGAGCCAAAGCAGGTGGAGAATGAGAAGTACGGGCTCGAGCGGATCGAACGTTATGTTCAACGCGCTGCACCCTCCGCGACCTGCATCCGCCGGCGATTATACGAAGCTGCCCGATGCTACCCACACCGAGGTATCCACCTCGCATGAAGCTTGTGACTTAGTTCACAAGCCGTCCCAAAAAAAGAGACGTCTTGCGCGGCTGGATTATCTCCAGGCGCGAGCGCGCGCGCAAACCCTTCGGCTCATCCGGCGCTGCCCGTCCGCTCGATGCCGTCGTGGATGTCCCGTTCCGCCATCTCGCCGAAGTTCACGAGCCGAACGACACCACGCGCATCGACGAAGACCGTCAAGGGCAACGTGGGACTGATCCTGCTCGCGCCGAAGCCTGAGTAATAGGACGCATCCGGGTCGAACGCGATCGGATAGGTCACGCCTCTGGCCGTCGCGAACTGCTCGGCGAACTGCTTGGTCTCGCCCTGGGGCCCAAGAGCGTCGACGCCGACGATCGTCACGGCCGAGCCGAGATCGCCGTGGACCCGCTGGAACGAAGGCATCTCCTTGATGCACGCGATGCACCACGAGGCCCAGAAGTTGAGCACGAGCGGCTTTCCACGGAGCGCGCCGAGCCGGATCGGTGTACCGGCGATCGTCGAGAACGTGCACTCGGGAAGCTGAGAGCCTGCCCGGACGATATGGGTCGGCTTGCACCGCGGCTCACCCGACGCCGGCGAGCCGCCCCCGCACGACGCCGCCGTGATAGCGATGAGAACGGCCGCGACGCTCCGACGCATGCGCGCATCCTGTCATATCGGTGCGCGCGCGGCTCGACGAGGGCGTTGCTACAGTCGGCGATCGATGACCGGCTTGCGCACGCGCTCGTGCATGTGCGTCGCCCTCGTCCTGATGGGGTGCAGCGGCGGCGCCGGTTCGGCGTTGTCGATCGCGAACGGGAGCACGATCGCGCGCTACGACGCCAGGGAACGCAAGCCCGCGCCGCCACTGTCTGGTGAGTCGGTGCGCCCCGGACCACCCGTCGAGCCCTCGCTCATCGCCGGCAAGGTCGCCGTCGTCAACTTCTGGGGGACTTGGTGCGGGCCATGCCGGGACGAAGAGCCTGTCCTCGTTTCTCTCTCGAACACGTGGAAGAAGAAAGGCGTCGTGTTCGTCGGCGTGAACTCGCGGCGCGATCAGCGCGCGGCGGCGATCGCGTTCCTCGACGAATTCGCCGTCACCTATCCGGAGATCTTCGATCCTGCGTCGCACATCGCGTACGCGTGGAAAGCGGAGATCTTCCCGCAGACATTCGTCGTCGACACGCAAGGACGTATCGCTGCGCGTGTCTTCGGCTCGGCGACGGACCGCGCGTCGTTGGAATCCGTCCTGAGTGACTTGGCGGGGCCGTGAGCGCGATCTTCGCCGTGTCGCAGCGCGCGATCTCGGGGCCGTTGCTCGGCCCGGTTGGATTCCTCGTGGCGTTCTTCGTCGGCACGATCTCGTTCTTCTCGCCGTGCATCTTGCCGCTGCTTCCGGGCTATCTGTCTTTCGTATCGGGTTTGAGTGGAGAAGAGCTCGAAGGCGCGCGCGCGCGCCGCAGGATGCTGCTGGGCGTCGGATTGTTCATCCTCGGCTTCGCTGCGATGTTCACTTTGCTCGGTGCTGCGGCGAGCGCAGTCGGGGACGTGCTCTTACGTCACCTCGCCGGTTTCAATCGCATCGCGGGCGTCTTGATCATCGTCATGGGGCTCATCTATCTCGTGCCGTCCCTGCTCCCGATCTTGGAGCGAGAGCGCCGGCCCTTCATGGCGTCCGTGAAGCCGGGGATCGCCGGCGCGTTTCCCCTGGGGCTCGCCTTCGCGGTCGGATGGTCGCCCTGCGTGGGACCGGGACTCGGCGTGATGTTGAACCTTGGGGCGCAATCGGGCTCCGTCCTCCGGGGCGCTTTCCTGCTGTTCTTCTTCTCACTCGGGTTCGGAGTCTGGTTCCTTCTCGGCGCTCTTGGGATGCGCCGCGCCTTTTCTGCGTCGGGGTGGCTGCGGCGTCACACGATGGTCCTGCAAGTGATCGGGGGAGGCGTGATGATCGGCATCGGGCTGCTCCTCGTTACGAACCGATGGGACAACGTGCTCGCGCCCTTGCGGAGGCTGATCAACCGCTGGTCGCCGCCTGTATGAGCGCGCGCGCGACCCTAGGGCTACTATCGCGGCTCGACCGCCTCATGACGGACGCACGATGAAAGACATCACCCGCCGCGACTTCTTGATCGGCGCGAGCGCGCTGGCCGTGCTCGCGGCGTGTCGCAGCTCCAAGAAGCCGTCGCTCTCGCATCCGGATTCGATGTCGGCCGTGCTCGCGGATGTGAGCGCGCGCGGCGGCGTGAAAGACCTCAACATCTTCCCGGGCGGCGACGACTTCGTTCCGAACGTCGCCTCATACCTCGGCGTGGGGCTCATCGCGGGGCAATCGCTCGTCGTCGGGAAGCCGGTGACGATGTGGGCCGCGCCGCTGACGGAAGGGACGGGAGCGCCGCTCGGCCCGATTATCGCGCCGTTCTATCCGTATACGAAACCGGAACCGGCGCCGGCGCCCCAAGGTGTCAACGCCACCACGATCCGCTTCACGACGGCAGGGGTTTGGCAGGTATACGCGGAGGTCGAGATCGACGGCCACATCCACTACAACACGGCCGCCGTGCAGGTTGCGACGCACTCGCCGACCCGGATCCCCGGCCAGCAGGCGATCGCGTCGCAAACGCCGACGGTGGACGACCATCGCGGCGTGAACCCGATCTGCACGCGGTCGCCGATGTGTCCCTTCCATCGCGTGACGCTCGCGCGCGCGCTGTCGATCCGCAAGCCGACGCTTTTCTATACCGGGACACCGAAGTGGTGTCAGTCGCGAACGTGCGGGCCGAACCTCGACGAGCTCATCGCGGCTTCGCAGACGCTCGGCGATCGAGTGTCGATCATCCATTCCGAGGTGTATCGCGCGGACTCGCAGGAAGCCGTCACCCGTCAGCTCGCGACACCCACCTTCGTGCAATGGGGTTTCCAGGGCGAGCCGTGGCTCTTCATCATCGACAAGACGGGAACGATCCTGTCTCGTTTCGAAGGACCGCTGACGGCCTCGCAGATCCGGCAGGCCGTGCAACCGATCCTTGGATAGCGCGATGTGCGCGCACACACGCCCCGGGCTACGCTTCGCTTCGCGCCGGCGATGACGACGACCGAACTTCCCCGACCCCCATTGCCTCTCCGGATCCTCCGCGAAGGTTGGCGACGTCTTCGCACGATGCGCACGGCGATCATCCTGCTGCTGTTGCTTGCGGCCGCCGCGTCGCTGGGCAGCCTGTTCCCGCAGCGCCCGATCGATCCAGCGAAGGTCGCGCTCTACATCAACCACCATCCCGCGTGGGGCAACGTCGCGCTCCATCTGGGGCTGTTCGACGTGTTCGGGGCGTGGTGGTTCATGGCGATCTACGCCCTGCTACTGGTGAGCTTGATCGGGTGCCTCATACCGCGGTACCGCGCGTTCTTTCGAGTGCTTCGCTCGAAGCCGCGCGAGGCTTCGACCTTGCAAGGGCAGCAGCGATACACGTCGGGGACCGTGCGCGCGACGCCGGACGAGGTGCTTGCGCGCGCGCAGGGCGTGCTGAAGGGGAGACGCTTCCGCCTTGCACGCGGTGACGGATCGGTCTCTGCCGAGAAAGGCAGCTGGCGCGAAGGCGGGAGCTTGATCTTCCACACCGCGTTCCTCGTCCTTCTGATCGGGGTGTCCGTCGGCAAAGCTTTCGGATTCTCCGGACAAGCCGTTCTCGTCGAAGGAGACAGCTTCACCGACACCCATCTCGATTACGACACGATCGTCGAAGGACGGTTGTTCGACGATCACCATCGCGGGTTCACGATCCGCGAGGACGCGTTCGACGTCGGGTGGTATCCGAATGGAACGCCGCGTTTCTTCCGCTCGCATATCACGCTGTTCGATCATGGTCGCCAGATCGGCGCCAAGGTGATCGAGGTGAACAAGCCGCTCACCTACCGCGGTGTGAAGGTGTACCAGCTGTCGTGGGGATGGGCGCCGTCGATCCGCGTCGCGCAGGATGGGACGACGCTGTACGACGGGCCGACGGTGTTCCTGCCGCAGCTCGCCAAGGGGACGAGCGTCTGGCACGGCGTGATCAAGGTGCCGCAGACGAAACCGCAACAGGTCGGGCTCGACATGTTCTTCTATGCAGATCCGGTGATCGGGTCCGACGACGTTCCCGTGGACGTGTCACCGGACGCGCGGAACCCGCTCGTCGTGATGCAGCGGTACCAAGGCGATCTCGGGTTGCGCGTGCCGCAGAGCGTGTATTCGCTCGACATGCGCGGTCTGGTCGCGGTGGGCGATCCTGTGCCGGTCGTGCCGGGCCAATCGGTGCGGCTCGGCGACGGCATTACAGTCACGTTCGACGGATTGAAGAAGTATTCGATCTTCGAGATCGCGTCGAATCCCGGCGCGCCGTGGCTGCTCGCTGCGGCGATACTCATCTTGGTCGGCCTTATCCCTGCGCTGTATAGTTCGCGCCGGCGCGTGTGGGTGCGCGCGGTTGCCGCGGCCGAAGGGTCGCGATTGGAGATCGCGGGACACGCCCTTCAGCGCAAAGCCGCGTTCGAGGAGGAATTCAGGGCTCTTGTGCGCGAGTTGGACGAAGAGCTGTACGAGTCGGCGCGCGCGCGCGGCGACGAACGCGTAGGAGCACGCGATGGTTGATCCCGGTCTCGCCCGACTTTCGGACACGCTTTTCTGGGTCGCGTTGTGCGTCTACGCCGGCGCCATGATGTTGTACTTCGCGGCGCTCGCGTACCGCGGGAAGAGAGTGGGAAGCATCGCAACACTCGTCGCGTGGAGCGGCTGGCTCGCACACGCTGCATCCGTCGCGACGCGCGGGATCGCGGAAGGTCGTGTCCCCTGGGGGAACATGTTCGAGTACTCGAACATGGTCGGGCTACTGCTCGTCCTCGTGTACCTGCTTGTCTTCGAGCGACGGCTCGGTCTGCGGCAAGTCGGTGGTTTCGCGCTCGGCTTCGGTGTGATCGCGCTCGCCAGCGCGCGCTTCCTCTATGCACCGGCAGGACCGCTGGTGCCTGCGTTGCAGTCCTACTGGCTGCGCATCCACGTCATCGCCGCGATCAGCGCGTCGTCACTGTTCATCGTGTCTTTCATCTTCACCGTCTTGTATCTCGTGAAGGCGCGCGTCGAGCGTGGCGCAGGGGTTTCCACCGTCGGCGCGGCTCACGTCGACACCTTCGAAGCCGGCATGCCCTCGGATCTCGACAGCGAAGAGCCGCTCGTGCGCGCGAAGCAACGAAGCTTCACGTCGCGACTGCCGAGCGCGCAGACGCTCGATCAGCTGTCGTATCGCACGATCCAGTTCGCGTTTCCCGTGTGGACGTTCGCGGTCATCTGCGGCGCGATCTGGGCACACGAAGCGTGGGGCCGGTACTGGGGATGGGACCCGAAAGAGACGTGGGCGTTCATCACGTGGGTGATCTACGCCGGTTACCTGCACGCGCGATCGACGGCCGGATGGCGCGGGACGCGCGCGGCGATCATCAGTTGCGTCGGGTTCGCCAGCGTGATGTTCACGTACTATGCGGTGAACCTCTGGATCGCCGGCCTGCATTCGTACGCCGGGGTCAAGTGAAGTTCGGGCTCGGTCAGTTCACGCTCCAGATCCCGCCATGGGATCCGCGGACGCCGGGCGAGCTCTATCGAGACACTCTCGATCTAGCAGCGCGCGCGGAAGAGGTCGGCTTCGCCTCGATATGGCTCGCCGAGCACCACGGGGCCGCGGACAGCTACAACCCGTCGCTCTTGCCGATGCTTGCTGCCATCGGCGCGCGCACGCGCCGCATGGAGCTCGGCACCGCGGTGATGCTCGCCCCCTTCCATGACCCGATCCGTGTCGCCGAGGATGCGGCCGTCGTCGATCAGATCAGCGGGGGCCGGATGAACCTCGGGCTCGGTCTCGGGTGGGCGCCACACGAGTACAAGATGTTCGGCGTGGATCCGAAAGGTCGCGGGAAGCGGCTCGACGAGTTCGTCAACGTATGCAACGCCGCGTGGACACAAGACCGCTTCAGCTTCCGCGGGGAGTTCTTCGACCTCGACGACGCATCTGTCATGCCGAAGCCGGTTCGCAAGATCCCGATCTGGCTCGGCGGGAACGAGGAGCGTGCGTTGCGGCGTGCCGCACGGCTCGGTGATGGACACTTCCCTCCGTCGACGGCCGGCGTTGGTTCGATCGCGGTGCGCGCGAAGGAGATCAAAGCGCTGCGTGACGAAGCCGGCGTGAGCGGTCCGTTCCGATTCGGTGCCTTTCTTACCGTCGGGATCGGCGAGAACGCCGACGACGGCTGGTCGAAGGTGCGCGACGGTCTGTTGCACGTCCGAGGTGCATACGCGATGTGGGCGCAGGGGAAACTGGACGTGGCGAACGCGCGGGAAGCCGCGGAACCGTTCGAAGTGCAGTTACGGGCGGGTGTCGTATGCGGCTCGCCGAGTCAGATCGTCGAGCAGCTGCGGCCTGCGGTCGAGGAGCTCGGCGGGCTCGGCTTCGAGGACGTTTTCATCTCGGCGATCCTCGCGCCTCCGGGAACGCCGAGAGCGCTTGCGCTCGAGCAGGTGGAGCGTTTCGCCGAGGTCATCGAAGCGCTCAGCTGAAACGCTTTTGCGGCGGCTCGTCGTGCGACCTAGGCTTCTCGTGAAAGCTTTCACAAAGGGGCTGCGGTGACCGATCGGTTCGACGTCGTGGTTGTCGGGGGCGGTCCCGGCGGTGCCACCGCGGCAGCGCACTGCGCGCGCCTCGGCCTTCGGACGCTCGTCATCGAGAAGGCACGTTTCCCCCGCGAGAAGGTCTGCGGCGACGGGTTGACGCCGCGCGCGGTGGCGCAGCTCGAGGCGCTCGGCATCGACACGGGCGGACCGGCGTGGGCGCGCGTCGACGGCCTGCGGATCATCGGCGCCGGATACACGCTCGAGCTGCCATGGCCGGAGGTCAGCGCATGGCCGGGATACGGCCTCGTGCAGCCGCGGATCGATTTCGACACGTTGTTGCTCGACACGGCGCGCAAGGCCGGCGCCGAGGTGTGGGAAGAGACCGAAGTCACCGGCCCTCTGGTGGACCCCGGTGGTGTCGTCACCGGTGTTACCTATCAGAACGGCGACCGAGGCTCGGTAGAGGCGGCGACGGTGATCGCATCGGACGGTGTCGCCGGCAGGTTCGGGCTGGCGCTCGGCGGCAAGCGCTTGGACGCTCGCCCGATGGGCGTCGCGGTGCGAACCTATTTCCGCAGCCCGCGCTGGCGGGATGATTTCCTCGAGTCCTACCTCGAGCTGCGAGCAGGCGACGATCTGTTGCCGGGCTACGGCTGGATCTTCCCGGTGGCCGACGGGACGGTGAACGTCGGCCTCGGTTTGCTGAACACGAGCGAGCATTTCGGCCGTGTCGATTACAAGAAGCTGTTGCGCGATTGGGTCGCGGGGCTGCCGTCGGAGTGGGAGTTCACGCCGGAGAACCAGGTTGGCAAGATCCGCGGCGCGGGGCTCCCGATGGCCTTCAACAGAGCGCCGCTTGCTCGGCCGGGCGTGATGTTCGTCGGCGACGCAGCCGGCGCGGTCAACCCCTTCAACGGCGAGGGGATCGCGTACGCGATGGAAACCGCCGCGATCGCGGCATCGGTCGCGGGGGACGCGGAGGGCGATCCGCGCGCGCTGCGCGCGTATCCCGAGCGCTTGCGCGACGAGTACGAGGGCTACTTCATCCTCGGCCGGCTCTTCGTGCGCGCGATCGGTGACCCGCGCGTGATGCGGTTCCTGACGGTGCACGGGATGAAGCGGGAGTGGCTCATGCGGTTCGCGTTCAAGATCCTCGCTAACCTCACCGAGCCGCGCGCGGGCGACGCGTCCGACCGGATGATCAACGCGCTCGTGAGGCTCGCGCCGGCGCTCGACGCGGTGGTGCGTTCGTGAAGCGGGAACCGGTTTGCACGGCGATGCGCGCGCTCCCTATCGTGAGCCGCCGACGGGAGGACTAACGCGTGCTTGGCGATTGGGTTTCCATCCTCATGCTGTTCGGGCTCGCGACGTTGTTCGGCGTTGCCTCGATCCTCATCGCATCCTTCGTCGGTCCGCGCCACCCGACGCCCCAGAAGGACGCGCCGTACGAATCGGGGATGATCCCGGAGCGACTCCCGCGCGAGAAGTTCAGCATCAAGTTCTATCTGATCGCGATGCTGTTCATCATCTTCGACGTCGAGATCATCTTCTTCTATCCGTTCGCAGTCATTTTCCGCGAGCTCGGCCTGTTCGGGCTCGCCGAGATGGGTGTGTTCATCGCCTTCCTGCTCGTCGCGTACCTCTACATCTGGCGCGGCGGCGGGCTCGAGTGGGAACAAGAGGAGGCGTCGCTCCTTCGACGCGCGCGCCCGGGATCGGCCGAGCTCGAGAGGGTGGGGTAGGCCTCGTGGGGCTCGAAGAGCATCTGCCGAGCGGGCTGCTGCTGACCACGGTCGAGAAGTTCGTCCAGTGGGCGCGGAAGTCGTCGCTGTGGCCCGCGACGTTCGGTCTCGCGTGTTGCGCGATCGAGATGATGGCGACCGGCGCCTCACACCACGACATGTCACGCTTCGGGATGGAAGTGTTCCGCGCATCGCCGCGACAGGCGGACCTGATGATCGTCGCCGGGCGGGTGTCGCAGAAGATGGGCCCGGTCTTGCGGCAGATCTACGACCAGATGGCCGAGCCGAAGTGGGTCATCTCGATGGGCGTCTGCGCGACGTCGGGTGGGATGTTCAACAACTACGCGCTGATCCAAGGTGTCGATCAGATCGTGCCCGTCGATATGTACGTGCCGGGTTGCCCGCCGCGTCCGGAGATGCTGCTCGACGGGATCATGAAGCTGCACGAGAAGATCCAGAAGACCCCGTTGGTGAAGAGGTAAGCCGTGGACGCCCACATCGAAGAGATCATTGCACGCCTTCGTGAAAACTTTCCCGAAGGCGTCGCCGGCGTGGTCGAAGAGTTCGACGAGGTGTCGGTGGAGGTCGCGCGCGAAAGGCTCGTCGAGGTCGCAGCGGCGCTGCGTGACGAGTTCGAGATGCTCGTCGATTGGTCGTGCATCGACTGGCTCGGCATCGAGCCGCCCGAGCGGCGGTTCCTGATGTCCGCGCAGCTCGCATCGACCCGTCACGCGCTGCGCCTGCGTCTGCGCGTCTTCATCCCGGAAGGGGACGACACGTGCCCGTCGCTGTGCGGCGTGTGGCCGGGCGCGAATTTCCTCGAGCGCGAAGCGTTCGACTTCTTCGGGATCACGTTCGAAGGGCACCCGGATCTTCGCCGCATCTTCATGCCGGACGAGTGGCAAGGGTTCCCGCAGCGCAAGGACTACCCGCTCGGCGGCGTGAACACCACCTACGAGCACGGTGCGTTCATCCCGCCGCCGGACATCCGCCGCCAGCCGACGTCGACGAGCGGATACCCCGGGAGGATCTCCTGATGCCGCAGGCCTCGCAGAACGAGGTATTCCTCGGCGGCCAAGACTGGGACACGATCAGCGCGCGCACGTCGGCAGACACGCTCGTCCTCAACATGGGGCCGCAGCATCCGTCGACGCACGGTGTGCTCCGTCTCGTGCTGGAGATCGACGGTGAGACCGTCATCAACGCGCACTCGGTGCTCGGGTACCTGCATACGGGCATCGAGAAGAACGCGGAGGTTCGGAACTGGACGCAAGGCGTCACCTTCGTCACCAGGATGGATTACCTCTCACCCTTCTTCAATGAAGCCGGCTATTGCCTCGCGGTCGAGAAGCTGCTCGGCGTCGAGGCACCTGCGCGCGCGCAAACCCTTCGCGTGATCCTGATGGAGCTCAACAGGATCGCGTCTCACCTCGTGTGGATCGCGACGACCGGCATGGAGCTCGGCGCGCTTTCGATGATGTTGTACGGGTTCCGCGAGCGCGAGTTGATCCTCGACCTATTCGAGTTGATCACCGGGCTGCGGATGAACCATGCGTTCATCCGGCCCGGCGGCCTCGCGTCGGATGCCCCAGACGGATGGACGGAAAAGGTTCGCGCGTTCCTTGATCTGTTCCCCGCGAAGCTCGACGAGTACGACGAGCTGCTGACGAACAATCCGACGTGGGTGGACCGCAACAAGGGGATCGGTGTCTTGCGCGCGCACGAAGCGCTGTCGCTCGGCGTCACCGGACCGTTATTGCGCGCCGCGGGTGTCGCGCACGATCTTCGCAAGCAGCTGCCGTATTGCGGGTACGAGAAGTACGACTTCGAGGTTCCGGTCGACGACGGCTGCGATTGCCTCGCGCGTTATCGGGTGCGCATGGCCGAGATGCGCGAGTCGATGAAGATCGTCCGTCAAGGGCTCGATGCGCTTCCGTCCGGTCCGGTGATGATCGAGGACCCGAAGATCGCGTGGCCTGCGCAACAGAAGCTCGGGCCGGATGGGCTCGGCAACGCACCTGAATACGTCCGCAAGATCATGGGCGAGTCGATGGAAGCGTTGATCCACCACTTCAAGCTCGTGACGGAAGGCTTCAAGGTGCCGCGCGGAGAGGTGTACGTTCCCGTCGAGTCGCCACGCGGGGAGCTCGGCTACCACATCGCATCATCGGGCGGGAACAAGCCGTGGCGCGTACACACGCGCGATCCGTCGTTCGTCAATCTGCAGGCGATGCCGCACATGGTCGAGGGCCGCTTCCTTGCCGATGTCATCGCATCCGTTGCGTCGATCGATCCCGTGATGGGTGGTGTCGATAGATGAGTGGCAACGGTCACGGTCAGGTCGTTCCGACGCCGAGCGGCGTGCAAGCGGTGTGGATGGATACCGACATGATGGGCGCGCGCGAAACGGCCGCGCCGGAGCTGCCGGCCGAGTTCTTCGAGACAGCGCGACGGCTGATCGCGCGGTACCCGGAAGGGCACGCGCGCAGCGCGTTGCTGCCGCTGCTCTACCTCGCGCAGGCGGAGCAGGGTTACGTATCGCGCACGGCTATCCGCCAGATCGCGGGTCTGCTCGAGCTGACGCCCGCCGAGGTCACCGCGGTTTCCACCTTCTACACGATGTTCAAGCGAACGTAGCAAGGGAAGTGGCTCGTCAGCGTCTGCACGCAACCGTCGTGTTACCTCGCGGGAGGTGCGGCGCTGAAGGAGCGGCTCGAGCACGAGCTCGGGATCGAGTGCGGCGGCACGACCGAGGATGGGGTCGTGTCGCTCGAGGACGTCGAGTGTCTCTGTCAGTGCGACGGCGCGCCGGTGTTCTCGGTCAACTACGAGAACTACGTGAACATGACGGTCGACGATGCGATTGCGCTCGTGTCGAGCCTGCGTGCCGGCGGAACACCTCCCGCAGCCGCGAGCGGCGACGTTCCGGCGCCGTTCGACGCCGTCAACCGCCGGATGAGCGGGATCGAGGGGCCGTTCCCGAAAGGACGGACGTCGTGAGCGCGGTGCTCGAGGAAACGCGAGTCGTCACCGCGCGCTTCTCGGGAGACGCCTCTCTCTCGTCCTATGGCGATTACGCCGCGCTGCGCAACGCGCTGACGATGACGCCTGAGGATGTCATCGGCGTGGTGAAGGAATCCGGACTGCGCGGACGCGGCGGCGCGGGGTTCCCTACCGGGTTGAAATGGAGCTTCATCCCGAAGGACATCCGGCCCTCGTACATCGTGTGCAACGCCGACGAAGGCGAGCCGGGGACGTTCAAGGACCGCGAGCTGATGGAGCGCGATCCGCATCAGCTGATCGAAGGCATGGCGATCGCGTCGTACGCGATCGGCTGCAACGAGATGTACATCTTCGTGCGCGGCGAGTTCGCGTACGCCGCTCGCCGGCTCGAGCGCGCCGCGGCAGAGGCGTACGAGAAGGGATTGCTCGGCAGAGGCATCCTCGGATCCGGCTTCGATCTCGACTTCATCATCCATCGCGGTGCCGGCGCATACATCTGCGGCGAAGAGACGGCGTTGCTCGAGGCCCTCGAGGGGCGGAGGGGACAGCCGCGCTTGCGGCCGCCGTTCCCTGCGATCGCGGGGCTGTTCGCGAAACCCACGGTCGTGAACAACGTCGAGACGTTCGCGTGCGTTCCGCACATCATCACCAAGGGCGCCGACTGGTTCAAGAGCTTCGGCACCGAGAAGTCGCCGGGGACGAAGATGTATTGCTTGTCGGGAGACGTCGAGCGGCCCGGCAATTACGAGATGCCGCTCGGCACGACCGCGCGCGACCTGATCTTCGGGCTCGCGGGCGGGATCAAGGACGGCAAGCAGCTGAAGGCATTCACCCCGGGTGGCGCGTCCTCAGTTCCGATCATGACTGCCGAAAAGGTCGATACGCAGATGGATTGGGAATCGATCGCGGCGGCCGGGTCGCTCTTCGGCACCGGCGCGATCATCGTCTTCGCGGAAGATGCGTGCATCCTTCGCGCCGCGCTGCGGTACGCGCGCTTCTACGCCCACGAGTCGTGCGGCAAGTGCACCCCGTGCCGAGAGGGCACCTTCTGGATCGAGAACGCGCTCGGCCGGATCGAGAACGGGCAGGGCCGCGAGGAAGACCTCAAGACGTTACTCGACGTGCAAGCGAACATCGGCGGCCGCTCGTTCTGCGCGCTCGGCGATTTCGCCACGGCACCGGTGATCTCGTCGCTCAAGATCTTCGAGGCCGAGGCGCGCGAACACATCAAGCAAGGGCGGTGTCCGTTTGAGCGCTGAGCTCGTGACGGTCACCATCGACGGGCGCGAGATCAGCGTGCCGAAGGGAACGCTCGTCATCCGCGCGGCGGAGATGCTCGGCATCTACGTTCCTCGGTTCTGCGATCACCCGCTGCTCGACCCGCTGGGCGCATGCAGGCAGTGCCTCGTCGAGATCGAAGGACAGCGCAAGCCCCTCACAGCGTGCACGACGACGGTCACCGACGGGATGATCGTGAAGACGGAGTTCACGTCGGAGCTTGCAGCCGACGCGCAGAAGGGCGTGCTCGAGCTCCTGCTGATCAATCATCCGCTGGACTGCCCGATGTGCGACAAGGGTGGGGAGTGCCCGCTGCAGGATCAAGCGCTCGCCTACGGTCCCGGTGGATCGCGGTACATCGACCCGAAGCGCCGATTCACGAAGCCCGTGCCGATCAACCCGCTCGTGCGGCTCGACCGCGAGCGTTGCGTGCTGTGCGCGCGCTGCACGCGGTTCGCGGATCAGATCTCCGGCGCGCCTTTCATCGAGCTCTTCGAGCGTAACGCGCTCGAGCAGGTTGCGATCTTCGAAGACGAGCCGTACGACGACGTCTTCAGCGGGAACGTGACGCAGATCTGTCCCGTCGGCGCGCTCACCTCGCAGACGTTCCGCTTCCTCGCGCGGCCGTTCGACATGACGACCACGCCGTCGACCTGTACGCGGTGCTCGAGCGGATGCGCGATCGATCAGCAAGAGCGCCGCGGGCAGATCGCGCGCGTTCTCGCGAAAGCGAACCCCGACGTGAACGACGAATGGCTGTGTGACAAAGGCCGGTTCGGCTACGCGTACGTCGCATCTGCCCAGCGCGTAACGGAACCGCTCGTGCGCAAAGGGAACGACTTCGTCGCCGTTTCGTGGGCCGAAGCCGTCGCAGAGATCGCGCAGCACATCGAAGACGCGCGCGGCGGACCTTCCGCGGTGCTTACGTCCGGCGACCTGCTCGACGAAGATGCGTATGCGCTTTCACGCTTCGCACGAGTCGTGCTCGGCACCAACGACGTCGACCACAGGATGCGCGCCGGCTCCGACGAAGAAGAGCGGATCTTGCTCGCCGTCCAGAAGTCGCAGACGGCGACGTACGCCGACATCGACGCAGCGCGAACGATCGTCGTCGCAGGGTTCGACCCGCGCGAGGAATCGCCGATCGTGTACCTGCGCATCCGCAAAGCCTGGCGGAAGCGCGGCGCGCGTGTGATCGAGGTCGGCCCCCGGCGCACGTCGCTCCGGCACGCGGGTGCCGAATGGGTCTCATGCGCGCCGGGCGAAGAGGCGGCGGCATTGTCGAGCCTCGTTCTCGACGAGGGTCCGACGGTCGTCCTCGCAGGAGACCGGCTCGCGACGTCTTCCGGCGCGCTCACGGCTGCGTGGAACCTTGCGTTGTCGAGCGGCGGACGCTTCGGCTGGGTCCCACGCAAAGGTGGCGCGCGCGGCGCGATCGCCGCAGGGTTGCACCCGGCGCTGCTCCCCGGCGCGCGCAGCACGCATTGGGAGAAGCACCGTTCTGAGGTGCAGCAGGTCTGGGGCGCGGCACCGCCTGAGCTCGTGGGACGCGAAACGCGCGAGCTGCTCCAGCGTGCGGGCGAGTACGGTGTGTTGTGGCTCGCCGGGGCGGACCCGGCGCGCGATTTCGCCGATGCGACGCTCGGCGCGAGCGCGCTCGAAGCGGCCCGATTCGTCGTTGCACAGGACATGTTCCTGACGGATTCCGCGATGCGCGCGCACGTCGTTCTTCCGGCGGCGGCTGCGTACGAGCGCACAGGAACGATAACGAACTGGGAAGGGCGCGCGCAGCAGGTTGCGCCGGTGATCCCCGGGGCCGGTGTCTCGCTGCCCGATCACGAGATCCTCGCAGTCGTCGCGGAAGCGCTGGACGTCGCATGGCCGAGCACGATCGCGCAGCTGCGAACGGAGATGCGCGCGCTCGTGCCGGAGCCGCGCGAGCCCGAGCAGTTGCCCGAGCAGCCGGCACCGAAACGACGCACCGGCTACACGCTCTTCACGTTCCCGTTGCTGATCGACGCCGGGACGATGATGACCGGTGGGAGCGCCCTGATGGACACCGCGGACGAGCCGTTCATCGAGATGAACGTCGAGGACGCGAAGAAGCTCGGCATCGGACCGGGCGAGCTCGTTCGCGTCACCTCGCCGCGCGGGCAGCTCGTCGCGATCGCTCGACCCAGCACGTCGATCGCGCGCGGCGCGTTGTTCGTGCCGACACGTAACGCCGAGGTCAACGCCGCGCACGTGCTCGACTGCTCCGATCACCTCGCAACGGTCGAGATGGAGCGCGCATGAGGGACGGGTGGAGCTACCTCATCGATGCGATCAAGGTTCTCGTCATCTTCGGGTTCCTGCTCATCAGCGTTCTGCTGACGATCTGGGCGGAGCGCCGGGTTGTGGCGTTCATGCAACAACGGATCGGTCCGAATCGTGCCGGTCCCTTCGGGATCCTTCAAGGGCTCGCCGACGGAGTGAAGCTGTTCTTCAAGGAAGACATCCGGCCCGATGCGATCGATCCGACGACGTACATCCTCGCGCCGGTTGCCGCGGTCGTCCCGGCGTTCATGGCGTTCGCCGTCGTCCCGTGGGGAGCCGATGTTCGCATCGGCCATCGGGTCATCCCGATGCAGCTCGCCGATCTCAACATCGGGTTGCTGTTCTTCCTCGCGATGGGATCGTTGATGGTCTATGGCGTCGTGCTCGCCGGGTGGTCGAGCGGAAGCTCGTACCCGTTGCTCGGCGCCGTGCGCTCGTCGGCGCAGATGCTGAGCTACGAGCTCGGCATGGGCATGGCGGCCGTCGCGGTCACGATGGCTGCGGGGACGCTTAGCGCGCGCGGCATCGTCGACGCGCAGGCCGGAACGTGGTTGCACGTGATCCCGCATTGGTTCGTCTTCTCGCAGTTCCCCGCGTTCCTGCTGTTCTTGCTCACCGGTCTCGCGGAGACGAACCGCGCGCCTTTCGACCTTCCCGAAGCAGAGACCGAGCTCGTCGCCGGTTTCCACACCGAGTATTCCGGGATCAAGTTCGCGACATTCTTCCTCGCGGAGTACCTGCATGTCATCACGACATTGGCGATCGCGACGACGATATTCCTCGGCGGATGGCGAGGGCCGATCCTGCCGTTCTTCCGGCCGATCTGGCCGATCGTATGGTTCCTCGCGAAGACCGGATTCTTCGTGTTCCTCTTCATGTGGGCTCGAGCGACGCTCCCGCGCGTTCGCTACGACCGGCTGATGAGGATCGGTTGGAAGGTGCTCGTGCCGGCGGGGCTCGCGTGGATCATGATCACCGGTGTCCTCGTCGTGGTTCCGTCACACCTCGAGCGCTCTGCCGTGATCGCCGTCGTCGGGCTCCTCGCCGCGCTTGGCTTCGTCGTATACATGGCGCGAACGACGAAGCGGCGGATGGGATCGCTGAGCCCCGGCAAGTTGAAGGAGCAGATCCGTGGCATTCGCTGAGATCCTCAAAGGATTGAGCATCACCGCGCGCACGATGCTCCGCAAGCCGGTGACGTACCAGTACCCGGAGCAACGGAAGCCGGTCGCGCCGCGTTTCCACGGACGCCACATCCTCAACCGGTACGAGGATGGGCTCGAGAAGTGCATCGGCTGTGAGTTGTGCGCGTGGGCATGTCCCGCCGATGCGATCTTCGTGCAAGGCGCAGACAACACGCCAGATGCGCGCTATTCGCCGGGCGAGCGATACGCCTCGGATTATCAGATCAGCTACGCACGCTGCATCCTGTGCGGCCTTTGCATCGAAGCGTGCCCTACGCGCGCGCTCACCATGGGGAACGAGTACGAGCTCTCCGAGCCGTTCCGGTCGGACATGGTGTGGGTGAAGCAAGAGCTGCTCGCGCCGTTGCCGCCCGGCGCGAAAGCGCCGCCGCACACCGACGCCGAAGTGGCTGCGCGCGGCATCAACTATTACGGCGGCTCGCAGACGACGCCGCCGCTCACATCCGCCGACCGCGCGCACATCACCTGACATGGAACAGTTCATCTTCTGGTTCGCGGCCGTGGTGTCGCTCGTCAGCGCGTTCATCGTCGTCGTCGCGCCGAACACCGTGCACAGCGCTCTCGCGCTCGTGCTGAACTTCTTCATGCTGGCGGTCTTCTACGTATTGCTCGAGGCGCAGTTCCTCGCGGCGGCGCAGGTCATCGTCTACGCCGGCGCGATCATGGTGCTGTTCCTGTTCGTGATCATGTTGCTCGGTGTCGATCGTGAAGAGACCATCGTCGAGCCGATCCGATACCAGCGCCTTATCGCAGCGCCGCTCGCGATCGCTTTCGTGGGGATCGCCGTGTTCACGGTTCGCGGCGCGCTGCAATCGGTGACCTTCACCGGCCTCAGCGACGCGAACCACGCTGGGAACGTGCAAGGGCTCGGCAGGCTCTTATTCACGCGGTACCTGTTCCCCTTCGAGGTGACGTCGCTGCTGCTGATCATCGCTGCGATCGGCGCCATGGTGATCGCGAAGCGCAGATCGGCGGACCAGATGCTCGAAGAGGAGGAAGACGCGTGAGCCTGCGAGCCTCTGCGACGAAGATGCGGCGGAGCGACATCCTCGTCGGCGTGCTCTTCTTCGCAGCCGTGCTCGCGGTCGTGATGCGCTTCGGCGGGAAGCCTGGGCCTGCGCATTACCTCGCGCTCGCCGGGATCCTGTTCACGCTGGGGGTCGTCGGTGTGCTGATGCGGCGCAACGCGCTCGTGATCTTCATGTCCATCGAGTTGATGCTGAACGCGGTGAACCTGACCCTGATCACCTTCGCGCGGGTGCACGGGACGCTGGACGGGCAGGTCCTTGCTTTCTTCGTGATCGTCGTGGCGGCAGCCGAAGTGGTCGTCGGGCTGGCGATCATCGTCTCGATGTTCAGGCCGAAGCCGACGGCGTCGGTGGACGAGGCGAGGTCGCTCAAGTGGTAAGCCACTTCTCGTCGGTCTTCCACGCGGCATGGCTGATCCCGATGTTCCCGCTGGCCGGCTTCTTGATGTTGATCTTCTTCGGCAAACGGTGGAAAGAAGCGAGCGGCGCGGTCGCGACCATCATGATGCTGGCGAGTTTCGTCTACGGCTTGGTGACATTCGCATCGCTGATACAGGTGCCACAGAGCACGGTGCTAGGCGCCCGGACCTACACGCAGCACCTCTTCACCTGGATCACCGGTGGCTCGTTCCGCGCGAGCGTGGATTACCGCATCGATCCGCTGTCGATCGTCATGATCCTCGTCGTGACGGGTGTGGGCACTCTCATCACCCTGTACTCGAACGGATACATGCGAGGAGACCCACGCGTCGGAAGGTTCTTCGCGTACATCAACCTCTTCGCCTTCTCGATGCTGGTCTTGGTCATGGCCAACAACTTCTTGCTGATGTTCGTTGGCTGGGAACTAGTGGGCTTGTGTTCATACCTGTTGATCGGCTTCTGGTTCGAAGATCGCGCCAACGCCACGGCCGCCAAGAAGGCCTTCATAACGACGCGCGTCGGGGACACGGCGTTCCTTATCGGTCTGTTCGTCATCTTCTCCAACTTCCACTCGTTGGATTTCTCGACAGTCCTGACTCAGAACAGCATGGCCGTAGGCACCGCCACGGTCGTCGCGTTCCTCCTCTTCGGCGGGGCGATCGGTAAGAGCGCGCAGATCCCGCTCTTCGTGTGGCTTCCCGACGCCATGGCCGGTCCGACGCCGGTCAGCGCGCTCATCCACGCCGCGACGATGGTGACAGCCGGCGTCTACCTCGTCGCGCGCGCGCACGTCTTCTACGACATCAGCCATGTGGCGGCGCACTTCGTCGCGTGGATCGGCGTCGCGACGATGCTGCTCGCCGGGATCATCGCCATCGCCCAAGACGACATCAAGAAGGTTCTCGCCTACTCCACGATCAGCCAGCTCGGCTACATGTTCATCGCGGTCGGCACGGGCGCGTACGCAGCCGGCATCTTCCACCTCGTCACGCACGCCTTCTTCAAAGCTCTGCTCTTCCTCGGAGCCGGAAGCGTCATGCACGCGATGGCGAACCGTACCGACATCACGAAGATGGGTGGGCTCTTCAAGAAGATCCCGTGGACGGGCGTTACGTTCGCGGCCGGCTGGCTCGCCATCATCGGCTTCCCCGGGACGAGCGGCTTCTTCTCGAAGGACCAGATCCTCGAGGGCGCATTCAAATCCCACCAGTACGCCGTGTGGGCGCTCGGCGTCCTCGGTGTCTTCATAACCGGCTTCTACATGACTCGGATGTTTTCGTTGGTGTTCCTCGGCTCGAGCCGGGATCCAGAAGATCACCATCCGCACGAGTCGCCGCTCTCTATGGTGTTCCCGCTCGCGATGCTCGGTATCGCATCGATCGCCGGTGGATTCATCCTGGGCCCGACGGCGGAAACGGGACGCATCCAACGGTTCCTGGAGTCCTCGGTCCGTTCGGTCGAATTCGCGCCGAACCCCTTACATTCGAGTCTCACATCCGCCGAGCTTTCGGGGATCGCGCTCGTCATCGGACTGCTCGGCGCGCTCGTCGCGCTCATCATGTACCGCGGCGGCAGATGGAACTGGCAGGCACGTCGTGAACACCCGAGCACGTCGTATCGCGTAGTCAGGAACAAGTTCTACGTCGACGAGGCCTATCAATTCGTCTTCACCGGGGTCGGCAAGGTTGCGGCCGCTTCGCTCGCCTTCGTCGTCGACGCGCGGTGGATCGACGGTGTCGTGAACGGTGTCGGAACGGTCACGACGCGCGTTGCTGCCGTCGGGCGGAAGGTGCAATCAGGGCTCGTCCGAACGTATGCCCTCGGCGTGCTCGGCGGCGCGGTGCTGTTGATCGCGTTCCTCGTCGTGAGGGCGAAGTGATGCACTGGCTGTCATGGATCCTGTGGACGCCGCTCGCCGGCGCGCTTCTCCTCGCTGCGATCCCACGTTCGTGGACGAGCCTCACGCGGTGGTGGACCTTCATCGTCTCCATCCTCGCGTTCGCGTTCTCTCTCGGGATGCTGGCGAGCTTCCGCACTGGGGAGGCGGGCCTGCAGTTCGTCGAGGACTACCACTGGATCAGATCGTTCGGCGCGAGCTACCACCTCGGTGTGGACGGGATCAGCCTCTTCTTGATCGTGCTGACGGCGTTTCTGTTCCCGGTTTCGATCCTTGCGTCGTGGAAGGTCGAGAAAGATCCGCGGCTGTTCATGGGGTCGTTGCTCGCGCTCGAGACGGCCATCTTCGGTGTCTTCATGGCGCAAGATCTGCTGCTATTCGTCTTGTTCTGGGACGCGATGCTCGTTCCGATGTACTTCTTGATCGGGTATTGGGGATACGAACGTCGCATCTACGCCGCGGTGAAATTCTTCCTCTACACGCTCGTCGGCGGCTTGTTGATGTTCGCGGGGATCCTCGTGCTTGCGTTCACCGTGAGCGGACAGCTCGGCCACCTCACGTTCGATCTGCAGCAGATCCAGCAGGTCCACCTCGGGATGAGCACCGAGCGATGGTTGTTCCTCGCGTTCTTCGCATCGTTCGCGATCAAGATCCCGCTGTTCCCTCTCCACACGTGGTTGCCGGATGCGCACACGGAGGCGCCCACCGCCGGCTCGGTCATCCTCGCGGGTGTGTTGCTGAAGATGGGCGGGTACGGCTTCCTCCGCTTCGCGATCACCCTGTTCCCGCGCGCGGCGCACGAGTTCGCGCCGTGGATCGTCGCGCTGGCGATCGTCGGCATCCTCTACGGCGCGATCGTCTCAACGATGCAGCGCGACCTGAAGCGGCTCGTCGCGTATTCGAGCGTCGCCCATCTGGGCTTCGTCGTGCTCGGCATCTTCGCGCTCACCGTGACGAGCCTCCAGGGCGCGAGCATCCAGATGATCAACCACGGTCTGTCGACCGGCGCGCTGTTCTTGCTCGTCGGGATGCTGTACGAGCGCCGGCATACTCGCCGGATCGAAGATTTCGGCGGGCTAGCATCGTCGATCCCGCTGTTCGCCGGCGTTTTCTTGATCGTCGCGTTGTCGTCACTCGGCTTGCCGGGTCTCAACGGGTTCGTCGGCGAGTTCCTCATCCTCGTCGGCACGTTCACGGCGCACCGGCTGTGGGCGGTGCTCGGGT
>JBHELL010000157.1:0-4250 GCA_046263075.1 Actinomycetota bacterium
ATCCCCGGCTCGCCGCCGGAATCATGCCCGAAGCACGCGCAGCCCGGTCACCCGTATTGCTCGTACCACACCGGCCCGATGCCCGGAGATCGCCCCGGAAGCGTCGCCGAGTACTTGCACGAATGGCGCGAGTCGGCGCGCTCGGCGTATCACCATCTCACGTCCGGCGAGACCAAGCGCGACGAGCACGATCCGGAGCTCGTGCGCGCGCTGCTGCCGCTGGCGCTGCCGATCTATTCGGTCTACTGGCGTGTCGAGACGTTCGGCATCGAGAACGTCCCCACCGAAGGCCCGGGGTTGCTCGTCGCGAACCATTCCGGAACGCTGCCCATCGACGGCGCCATGCTGAAGGTCGCGGTGTTGAAGGAGCACGGCCGAAACCCGTGGCTGCTCGCCGCCGACCTCGCGTTCACGATCCCCGGTTTCCGCGACATCATCCGCATGGCGGGCAATGCGCGCGCCGACCGCGAGGAGACGGTGCGGCTGATGCGCGAGGGCGAGCTGCTCGGCGTGTTCCCCGAAGGATTCAAAGGCATCGGCAAGGGATGGAAGAACCGTTACCAGTTGCAGCGGTTCGGACGCGGCGGATTCATCGAGGTCTGCATGCAGACCGGCGCGCCGATCATCCCGGTCGCGATCATCGGAGCCGAGGAAGCGTGGCCGATGCTCGGCAACCTCGAGTTCCTCGCGCGGCGCCTTCGGCTGCCCTATTTCCCCGTGGTGCCGAACCTGATCCCGCTGCCGAGCAAATGGATCATCGCGTTCGGCGAACCGATCCCGATGATCCAGCACGGACCGAAGGCGGCCGACGACATGCAGCTCGTCCTCGAGCTCACCGAGCAGATTCGCCAGTCGGTCCAGGACCTCATCGTCGAATATCTGCCGAAACGCAGGAGCGCCTTCCTCTAAAGCAGGGACTTCGCCGAGCCGGGGCGAATCGAACAAGCACATGCGAAAGCTCCTGCTGTCGTGCGCGCTCGCCGGTGCCGTCCTGTCCGGGCTGCCCGGACGAGCCTCCCCCGACCCTCCGCCGATCACGCCGGTGACCACGTCGACGTACGGCGTCGGCGCGCAGGAGACGTACCGCGTCCCGACGCAGAGCTTCGACGTGTTCGTCCGCCTCCAGCGTCCGAAGGCCAACGCGCTGTCGGGCCCGGGCCCTGACCACATCCCCGTGATCCTCCAACTCACGCCCTACTCCGCGATCAGCTCCGTCACGGTGCCGATCGACAAGGTGTGGGTCCGGCGCGGCTATGCATTGGCGGTCGGGGACGTTCCGGGAACCGGACAGTCGGGCGGCTGTTGGGATTACGGCGGCGCGGTCGAGCAGCAAGCGGCGTACGACCTCGTGCAGTGGCTCGGCACGCGATCGTGGTCGAACGGCAACGTCGGGATGATAGGTGCGTCGTACGACGGCACCACGGCGAACATGGCGGCGACGTCGCCGGCCCTCGCCGAGCCGCCGTCGCACCTGAAGACGATCGTGCCGCAGGTCGGCATCGGCGATTGGTACGGCTACGCGTACGGCGACGGGGTCCGCTACTCGATCATGGATCCGGCGCAGCGCCAGGGATTGGTCATCGACGAGCAAGGGCTCGACACGCCGGTCACGTTCGACGGCGCGTACGGCGCGATCCCCCCTCAGCGCGACACCGACCCGGGGTTCCAGGATCGCATCGTCGCGCGCGCGTGTCCCGGGCTCGACAAAGCGATACACACGATCAAGGGGTATTCGCTGCAGCCGGACAAGGACGCGTTCTGGGACGCGCGCGACTACACGGCACACGCCGCGCGCATGACGCAGCTCGGTGTGACGGCGCTCGTGCAAGGCGGATGGCGCGACTACAACGTGAAGCATTCGGAGTCGTCACGGTTCTTCGACGCGATCCCGCTCGACAACCCGCTGACCGGTGCCGTCGAAGGCGTCCCCTTCAAGATGCTGTTCATGGGCCAAGTCGCGCACGGCGCAGCGGACGCGGACATGGACTTCGACAACGTGCTGCACGCGTGGTTCGACGATGGCTGCTCGGAGACTCGACGAACATCGAGCTGCAACCCGCGGTGTGGACGAAGGCGAACGACGCCACGATCCGGCGCGAATCGTCGTGGCCGGCGCCGGCGACGTCGGACGTGTCGCTGCACGCGAACACCGACGGAACGTTGTCGAGCGTCGCCGGCGCAGCCGGCGCGCTTTCCTACGTCGACCTCGGAACCGACACCGAAGATCACGCGCTCGGCGGCACGGGTCCGTCGTCGTTGCTGTTCGAGACGGCGCCGCTCGCTTCGGATGTGCGGATCGAAGGGTTGCCTCGGCTCGAAGTCGAAGCGTCCACGCTCGGAACCGAAACGCACTACACGCCGGTTCTGTTCGACCTCGGCCCGCCGGTGTCCGTCGATCCGTCTTTGTGCACGTTCGTCACGGCCTCGAACGCGTGCACGATCACGCGCGGATTCTTGAACGCCCGGTACCGCGACGGGCTGTCTAGTGGCGTGGATCTCTCCCCCGGCGCGCGCTATCACGCGTCGGTCCGGTTCATCGACAACGACTGGGTCGTGCGCGCGGGCCACCGGATCGCGGTGGCGGTCATGTCGTCGAACGTCTGGTGGGCGATGCCCGATGCCGAGCGCGCGCAGAACACGATCTTCGTGGGTGCCGGGGGCACCGCCTTGGTCCTGCCGGTCGTCGGCGGGTCCGATGCGGCCGCGGCCGCCGGCTTATAGCCCGCTCGGAGGGTCCGTTCTACTCTCCGCGTCTATCCAGTTCGTTCCGCTGATGCCCGACGTTGTTCGGGCAATGGGGAAGCAAACGGTGCTGATCGCAGACGACGACCCGGTCATCGTCGGGCTGCTCGTCGACGTGCTCGAGATGGACGGATACCGCGCCGTCGGCGTCGAAGACGGGATGCGCGCGCTCGAAGCCCTCGACATGCAGACGCCCGATCTCGTGATCCTGGACATCATGATGCCGGGCTGCTCGGGCATCGAAGTCCTGCGGCGTTTGCGCGCGCGGCATGAGACGAAGTACACGCCGGTCGTGATCGTGTCGGCGAAGCGCGATGAGATGAGCGTGTGGGAAGGCCTCAGCAACGGGTGTGACCACTACATAACGAAGCCGTTCGATCCATCGGAATTGTCGAGCCTCGTGCGCCGGATGCTCGCGGCTTGAGGACCTCGCCTTCGCGGTTGGAATGTTGCTGCAAGCTTGGTCGACCTCAATCATCCGTCGTGTTGCGGAAGTGAGTCGGGACGCGATCTTCAGAGTCTGCGGCCACCTGTCGGGGATCACCTTTCCTGAAGTGTTTGCGCGCTCTTGGCCCTTCTCCGCAACACCAGAGTTCCAATCATAGCGAGCGGCACGAGCGCAATGAGCCATATGGCCGGGCTCGTACCCGAACCACCCCCGAGTCCAAGTGCGCGAAGGTCTGCAAGCATGCGAGCGGAGGAGTCCGCGCCGAAGGCGTACCGGTCGCAGGGTGAGTAGAGGAAGAAGCCGAATCCCTTCGGAATGCGTTCGGTCAGAATATAGAAGGGCCGACCAGGGTGAACGCGCGCGTAATCGGGATACAACACGAGGACGGCTTGCTCGCCGCCGTGTCGCGCGAGGAATTCTTTGGTCCGCCCCTGGAGCGTGCCGGGAGCACCGGAAGTGTATTCAACTTCAAGCTCTGAAACCTCGATCGTCTCCGGACCGCTGCCCTTCAGATACCGTCGAACGCGCAGTCTGAACGAGTACAGGTAACTCCCCTTCAGGTTCGGGGGGACGTCAGGGTCCACGACTCCCCAAACGATCGCATATGCGTCCCGCACCTCGGTGCGCAAGCTATGCTCGACGGGTGTTGGGGGTGCGGCCTCGGTCGACCGGGGATCGCAGGTCTGTCCCGCGGCGTCTCCGGCGGAGACCAATACTCCGAGTTCGCAAAAAATCAGGATGAACAATCTGGCCCGATCTTTCGAGCCTCGCCTCTGCGTGAGGACGACGTTCCTATGCATGCGTGGTTAAGCTAGCTAGTCGGTATCCCGGCCGGGTAGAAGCCTACGTCATCCCAGTCACATGGTGATCACTGAGTCCGAGAGCACCCTTAACTCGAAGCTCACCCGCGCCGCACCTGCGGGCGCCGGCTGCGCGGTCTGAAAGTCCATTGATCGGCTCAATGAGACCGAAACCCTCCCGCACCAGCGTCTTCATGAAGACTTCGACGAACGCGCGCGCGAGCGCGCGGACAGACTGGGGAGAAGACCCTCATTGCGAC
>JBHELL010000158.1:0-10346 GCA_046263075.1 Actinomycetota bacterium
TCGTATTCGGCCGCGACGCGCGCGATCCACGAACGGTGCGCGGGGAGATCCTTGAGGAGCCGCCCGAACGCCTCGCGCGTGCGCGCGTAGTCGCGTGCGAGGGTCAGGCCGCCACCGATCGCGGACAATGATCCGAATGCGGCCCAGACGCGTGTGATGTTGAGCATCGGCGTCACCTTGGCGACGCCGCGCCCGTCGCCACCGACCGGAACGGCAAGCGTTCCGTCGAGATCGAGCTCCGCGGTGGGCAACGCCTTCGTGCCGAGCTTGTCTTTCAAACGACGGACCGTGATCCCGTTCCAGGATCCATCCGGGGCGCGCAGCTCGAGCGCGTACAACGAGAGGTTCTTCGAGCCGTCCCCTGCCCCGTCCGGCCGCGCCAGCGCCAGAGCCATGTCCGCGGTCGTCGCCGACGTGAACCACTTCGTGCCGTGCAGCGTCCACGTGCCGTCGCCGTGCCGTCGCGCGATCGTGCCGGTCCGGCCGACGTCGGAGCCGCCCTCCTTCTCCGTCATCCACTGTCCCGACGTCCAGTAGTCGTCGCGTGCGGTGAGCTTCGGCACGTATCGGCGCGCGAGCTCTTCGTCTTCGTTCAGCAGCACGCGGGCCGCCGCATCACTCATCGACAACGGGCATCCGGCGGTCGCCGACGACGTGTTCCAGAGATCGATCGTCCCGAACTGCACGACGGGCGCGTGCTTGTCGAACGCGTCTTCGTACGCCGTCGCGACGATACCTTCGCGCGCGCCTGCATCGACGAGCGTCAGCCACGCAGGATCGACGTCGATCCTGTCGACCCGGCGCGCCCACGCGTCGTAGGGAACATGGCGCGGCGGATTGCGCTCCGCCTGGTCGGCGAGCGCGCGCAATTCACCGGCGACCCGCTCGCCGAGATCGTCGAGTCGAGGCGCCACCTCTTCGAAGACGTCTTCCGGAAGCGTCCGTTCCAGCGCGTGACGATACGTGCGGTCGGCGCCGAAACGGCTCGACGCGCGCGGTCCTTCCTGCAAGAACGGGTCCATCGCCGAGCCGAATCGTACAGGAATCGCCCTTCGTAGCCCCGCACAACCGGGCGAGGCGGGCGCGCGTTTCCGCCGGTCGCGCCCGGCGATATCGACGGCGCTCGGCGGTGTAGCTCCGAGCGGGCGCGGAGTACAACTGAGCCGTGGATCGGTTCCGCGACCGCGGAGATGCAGATGCGGCCGTCGCCGCGATGCCGGTCGCATCTGTGGACCTGACCGCGGCGCCGGAGCGCCGACGAGGCCTTGTTGCAAGAGGATTTCTCTCAGACGAGCGACGAGGAGGTGCGCGCGCTCCTCGCGGAGGCGCGCGCGTTCACGCGCTGATCCGGGGCTCCTCGCGCAGCTTCCGCAGCGCGATGCGTTCGATCTGGCGCACGCGCTCGCGCGTCAGCCCGATCTTGTTCCCGATCTCTTGCAATGAGTGGGGCGTTCCGTCGTGCAATCCGAAGCGCAGCGTCAACACCGTCCGCTCACGCTCGTCGAGCAGCTCCTCGAAGACTGCCTCGAGGTCCTCGCGAACGAGCTGCTCTTCGACGAGCTCATACGGCGCGTCGTCGGAGACGTCCTCCAGCAAGTCTTGCAGCTCGGTGTCGCCTTCCGTTCCGACCGGCGTGTGCAACGAGATCGGGTCGATGTTGCGTAACGTGAGCAACTCTGCGACCCGCTCCTTGTCCATCTTCGCCGCCTGAGCGACCTCCTCTTCGCTGGGCGCCCGGCCGAGCTTCTGCGAAAGAGCGGTATGCGCACGGCGAGCCCGCCGCAGCTCTTCTTCGACGTGGACCGGCAGGCGCACCGTGCGCGCGCGGTTCCCGATGCCTCGCTGGATCGCTTGACGGATCCACCATGTCGCATACGTCGAGAACTTGAAGCCTTTGCGCCATTCGAACTTCTCGACGGCGCGGATCAACCCGAGGTTGCCCTCCTGGATCAGATCGAGGAGCGGTAACCCCTGGCCTTGATATCGCTTCGCGATGCTGACGACGAGTCGCAGGTTCGCGGCTATGAATCGTTCGCGCGCGTGCTCCCCGCGACGGATCTGGAGCTGGAGCTCGCGACGCCTGTCCGCCTTCAGCTTCTTGTTCGTCCGCAACTGCTCGTCCGCCTCGTGACAATGCTCGATAGCAATCGCGAGCTCGATCTCTTCTTGCTTCGTCAGTAGCGGCTCGCGCCCGATCGCTTCGAGGTACGTCCGTAACGCCTCGACCTGATCGCCGTCGTCGAAGCTGCGGTCGAAGGCACGCGCGGCACCGTCACGAGGCAGCGCCATGCACCTCACCGTCGTCCATGATCGAGGTCGCCGTCGTTCGCATCAACGCTGCGCGCGCTTTCTGGATCTCGGTCGTGTCGTCCGAAGACACCTCGACGACCACGCGGCCGGTCTGCGCGACCGGTTCGAACGTGAGCTCCCACTGCTTCCCGATGCCGAGCCCGGTAACGCCGCCGAACACGCCTCCGGCCGCGCCGGTCCCGATCATGACGAATCCTGCAGCAACCCAGACCGGCGTCGTGACGAGCGGGCCGGAGCCGACGGCGTCGTATGCGACACCCGCAGCAAAGCCGAGCAGCGCGCCGAGGACGGCGCCCGCGGCCGCGCCGATGAGGGCTCGGCGGAACACGAACCCTGTAGCGCGCGACTCTTCCGCGCGCTTGTCGAGCCGCTCCTCCGCGCGGTCGATCTGTTCGCCGCGCATGGTGATCCGTCCGGCGTCGATCCCGGCGCGCTCGAGCGTCATGAACGCTTTGCGCGCAGCATCCATATCCTCGTACGAAGCCGCGATCGTCCGCGCATGCGTCATGGTCCTCACCTCCGATAGCTTCCTACCCGCAGCGGTCCCTCACGACGCACGCCGCTTCCGGCCCCTCCACGCAGGCGGATCGCTCGCCGGGAACGACTCTTCCGACGCTTCGTCGACAACCGCCCCTTCCTCGCCCAGCGTGATCCGGCCCTCGTATCCGGGCTCGCCGGGGCCGCTTTCACCGGGTCCGCCTTGCGGTCCCCCCGGCGGGCGTTTGCGCAACGCGCGCGCGATCCTCCGAAAGGCGCTCATCGCATCGCTCCATTCGTCTGCGCGCGCGTTCCGGGCGCATGGACCAGGTCTCGTACGTCCATGATCCCGGGGATATTCCGGATGGCGTTCACGATCGCGGTGCGCGCTCCTTCGTCGTCGAGCGTGCCTCGCAGCACCGCGACACCACCTTCGACGTTGACGTTCACGCGTGACCTGTCCAGCTCCCGCAGGACGTCATTGCGGATGCGTTCCGCAAGCGTCACGTCGTCGTGCTCCGGGTGCAGCCTCGGCATCACACGCTCCACGGCTCCGGCGGCATCGGATGCTGCGTGCCGAGCCGCGCGCTCACCGCGCCGCATCACCCGCCGAAGCATGCCCGCAGACATGTCGCGCGCCTTGACGCGTCGTGCACGTCCGAGCTGCGGATCGAGGAAATACGCGAGCGCCGCTCCCGCGGCGCCGGCGGTCAAAGTGCGTCTGATTGCCATGCTCTTCCTCCCCTCACTTCTCATTGATTCGTTCCCCCTATCGCGCGTCACGATTCACTGGATGGGTAGACATTCACGGAAGGGACCAAGGAGCAGGAAGGAGGTTCCGGTGGCGAAGGTTAGGGATCTCATGACCCGCGATCCGGTCTGCGTTTCTGCGGATGCACCCGTGATCGACGCGGCACGTTTGATGAAAGATGCCGGAATAGGCGACGTGATCGTCGTCACGGATGGGAACGAGATGTGCGGCATCGTCACGGACCGTGACATCGCCGTGCGCGCGGTTGCGATGGGCGGGGACCCGAAGAGCATGAAGATCGGAGAGATCTGCAGCAGCGACATCGTCACCGTCACACCGCAGGACGATGACAAGAAGGCCGTGCGACTCATGCGCGAGCGCGCCGTCCGGCGGTTGCCCGTCGTCGACGGGAAGAAAGCCGTCGGCGTCGTCTCTATCGGCGATCTCGCACTCGAAAAGGACCCGTCGTCGGCGCTTGCCGATATCAGCGCATCGCCGCCGAACACATAGAGGATCGCGAGCACCGAGCGCGCGCCCGAAGGGCGCGCGCTCGTCTTTCACCGCCCTGTAGACTCGTGCGCGCGCGGCGGTGGTGGAACGGCAGACACGGCGGCCTCAAAAGCCGCTGTCCGCAAGGACGTGTGGGTTCAAATCCCTCCCGCCGCACTGTTTCAGCCCGAGCCTTCCCAAGCCGGTCCGCCGCCGTCCGGATGCAGATCGAGCTGCAGCCTACCGAGGGCAGTTCCGCGCACGGTGCGCGCGTGGACACCCAGTCGCGCGAGATCTTCGCGAAGCCCGGGGACGAAGCGGTTCTGCTCGCGTACCCCTCACGCTCCCGCACGTACCGCCATCGTGGTGTGATCCACGACGTTGACGACAGCCCGCCACATCGGAGCGGCGAATGTACCCATGAAACGTGTGTTGCTTCGGCCGGGCCGACGACGGCGTGAGCCTACGGAACTATCGATAGTGCGGTGGCGACCGGGCGTTCGTGCGACTGCTGGACCACGCGGTCGCGGCTCGACGGATATCGCACGACGACGTTGCGCGATCCGCGCCTGACGAGACGATCGCTCGGACGGTTCGCGACGCGACCGCGGATGACGAATGTCGTCGAGCCGCCTCCGTCGAGCCCGATCGCATCGCGCGCGCCGAACGCGCGCATCAATGCGGCGGCTTCGCGGTCGGACATGCCGCTCGAGTAGCCGGGCCTGCGGCCGTCCACCGTTACGAGCAACACGTCGCCGCCGCTCGTCCACCCGACGATCGTCTGTGGCGACCGTACGCGCCCGGTCGCGACGATCTTGCCCGACTGTAGAAGGAGCGGCTTCCCGCCGAGGGCTTCGATCGCGCCGCCGGTGTCGGTTGCGATCGAGGCGGTCTGCGACGCTGCGCCGCTTCGAACATCGGACCAGATCTCGCGGAGCGTCGTGGCCGCGTCACCCTTGGCCGACAGGACTGCACCGCCCGGCGGGATCGCTGCGTTCCCACCTTCATGCGCTCCGATGATCGTGACCGGCACCTCGTTCCCCGCGCGCAGCGCGACGTTCTTCAGGACCAGCTCGGTCTCGCCGCGCGTCCTCGTGCGCGCGCCGAACCGGGACGTGTAAACCGTGATCCCGCCGCCGATCCGCTCCACGTTGATATTGCCGAGCTCGAACGTCTTCGTGCGATCGTGCAGCACCGCGCCTTCGACCGCGATCGGGTAGTGAACCGTCAGCGTCATGTGGATCTCGATCGGGCGGTCGAGCCGCGGCGCGCCCGTGTCGTCGATCGCGACGTGCGGCCGCGCGCTCCGCGATGTCCGGATCGGCTCCCCGCGCACGATCAGGCCCCCGACCGGAGCACCGATTGGGTTGAAGTAATCGCCGTTGACCGCGGCGAGGCATCCGGTACGCCTGCACATCGCGCTCGTCGTCTCGAGGCCGCCGACGACGGTGTTCGTCGACAGGACCGGCACGAGCTTCGCCGTTGAGCCGGCCCGCAGACGCGCGACGTGCACGACGGCTCGGCGTGATCGAGTCAGCGTGAACACGTCGACGCCATCGGCGAGGACCGAGTGTGAGACGCCGTAGCCGGAGGGGATGGGCAATCCCGCGACGGTTCGCGCGCCGGCGGCCGGGCCGACGAGCAGCAGCGCGACGAGCGCGACGAGCGATGCTCGTATCCCGATGCGATGCCGCGATGGATTCACACGATCCCTGCATCCCTAACGCGCGGCGCGCGCGCCGGACACGGCGTTCTCAAGTTTCACCGGTTCTCTTCCGTATCCTGGAATAGATGAACGGCATCGGTGACTACGCGCTGATCGGCGATTGCCACTCGGCCGCGCTCGTCGGTCCCGACGGTTCGATCGATTGGGCCTGTTTCCCGCGTTTCGATTCGCCGAGCGTCTTCGGCCGCATCCTCGACGAGAAACGCGGCGGCGGCTTTCAGATATCTCCGAAAGAGGTTCGGTCGGTGAAGCGCGCCTACATGCGCGACACGAACGTCATCGTTACGACGTTCGAGTGCGCGCGCGGCCTCCTCGAGCTGACCGACTGCATGCCGCTCGCCCGTTCGCTCGAGTCGCGCGGGCCGCGCGTCCGGGCATCCCACTCGATCCTGCGGCGCGCGCGATGCACCGAAGGGGTCGTCGAGCTTGAGGTGACGTGCGCGCCGCGGTTCGAGTACGGCTCGTTCGTCCCACGCTTCGACCAGACGTCCCCGACGACCGCGATGATCGTCGGCGGCGCCGATGCGATCGAGGTCGTCGCGACACATCCGATCGCCGTCACCGACGACGAGGTGCGCGCGCACTGGCGGCTCCACGAGGACGAGGATGCGTGGATCGAGGCTGCGTGGTCGACCTCGTACGAGCCGAACGAATGGGCTGCTCCTCGAGGGTCGATCGCCGACGCGCCGCGGCGGCTCGCCGCGACCGTCGCGTTCTGGCGGGACTGGATGCGGTGGTGCTGGTACGACGGCGATCACTCGCCGCTCGTCCGCCGCTCGGCCCTGACGCTGAAGGCGATGACGTACTCCCCGTCCGGCGCGGTCGTGGCGGCGCCGACGACATCGCTCCCCGAAGAGATCGGCGGCGAACGCAATTGGGACTACCGTTACACGTGGATCCGCGACGCGACGCTGACGCTCACGTCGCTGTTCGTCCTGGGGTTCGCGGAAGAGGCCGACGCGTTCAAAGGATGGCTCGAGCGCGCGACGGCCGGTCGTCCCGCAGACCTCCAGGTGATGTACGGCGTCGGCGGCGAGCGCTGGCTGCCCGAGCACGAGCTTCCGCACCTGTCGGGGCACCGCGGCTCGTCACCGGTGCGCATCGGGAACGGGGCCGTCGGCCAAACCCAGCTCGACATCTACGGGCAGATCCTCGAATCGGCGTATCTCTTCGGCAAAGCGGGCGGCGCGTTCACGAAGGAGAACTGGGCGTTCCTTTCGTCGCTCGCCGACGCCGCGTGCGAGCGGTGGCGGCTCCCGGACCAAGGGATCTGGGAGATCCGCGACGCGCCGCGACACTTCACGCACTCGAAGCTGAATTGCTGGATGGCGCTCGACCGCGCGCTGAAGCTCGCCCGCGCGCGCGCGCTCCCGGGCGACCTCGACCGCTGGGCGCGCGAACGGGACGCGATCCGGTTCTACCTCTTGAAGGATGCGGCACCGGACGGCTGCTTCCACCAAGCCGTCGGCTTCCCCTACGCAGATGCGGCGACGTTGCTGATCCCTGCGGTGGGGTTCATGCCGACGAGCGACCCGCTGTCGCTCGGCACGATCGACCGGGTGATGCGCGATCTTTCGAACGACGGGCTCGTTTACCGGTACGCGTCGCCGGACGGGCTGGAAGGCGGCGAAGGCGCGTTCCTGATCTGTTCGTTCTGGTTGCTCGATGCGCTCACGCACGCGAACCGGCTCGACGAAGCGGATGCGTTGATGGAGCGGTTGCTGTCCCTCACGAACGACGTGGGGTTGTTCGCGGAGCAAGCGGATCCCCGAAGCGGCGCGTCGCTCGGCAACTTCCCGCAGGCGTTCAGCCACATGGCGCTGGTGCTGTCTGCGGCGCACCTGTCGGCTGCGAAACGCGGGCTCATTCCCGGCGGCGCCGTGGACTACGCCGAGCTCGCCGTCGACCGACTGCTCGCTCGCCCGCGCCCGAACGTCCCCGCCTAGGCTCGGTTCGACTTCGCGTCTTCGATCAGCGCGCGCACCTTGTCTTCGTCGCCGGCGCGCAGCAGCTCGACGGGGTCGGGATGGCCGTTGACGATCGACTCGAAGAAGTCGCGCCGGTCCTCGTAGGTCGGCAAGGTCGCCTTCGCCCACGCGCGCTGCTCGTTCAGCATCTCGGCGAGGCGCGCGTACGGCTCGCCGAACATCTCAGCGATCTCGCGTTTCATGCGTTTCGCGAGCGCGGGGCTCGCGCCCGCCGTGCTTATCGCGATCGCGATCGAGCCGTGCCGGGTGATCGCCGGGACCTGGAAGGTGCAGAGCTCTGGAACATCGACCACGTTGACGAGCATGTTGCGCGCGTCGCCGTCGCGGAAGACCCGCACGTTGATGTCCGCGTCGTCGGTGCTCGCAACGACGATGAATGCACCCTGCAGATCCCCGGTCCGGTACTCGCGCTCGAGCCAGTCGATCGAGCCCTCGTCGGCCAGGGTGCGCAGCTCGGACACGACCGTCGGCGCGACCAGGGTGATGCGCGCGCCACAGGCGAGCAGCTTCTCCGTCTTCTCGAGCGCGATGGGGCCGCCCCCGACGACAACGGCTCGCCGTCCCGAGAGCCGGATCCCCGCCATGTAAAGCGGCGCCTCCATACTGCGCCATCGTAAAGCGAAGGACCGCCTCGCGGCGGTCCTCCGGAAAAGCGTCGGCGTTACTGTGCGACGCGCACGTTCGTCGCCTGCAGGCCCTTCGGACCTTGCGTGACGTCGAACTCGACGACCTGGCCCTCGCTCAGGGTACGGAAACCCTGCGACTGGATGCCGGTGTGATGGACGAAGACATCGTCACCACCCTCACGGGAGATGAAGCCGAAGCCTTTCTCGTCGCTGAACCATTTGACGGTTCCGCGCAACGTGTTACCTCCTTCCGATACAGCCGCCCGGCCGGAGCCGGGTGCCGTCCACTTGTCGGACGGCGATGTTCAGGCCCGGAAGTAGAACGGCCACGGAGCGAATCCGTGGCCTCCACGTTTCACAGAACCTCGAACCAGGGCTGAAGGATACCAGATACCTAGCGCGCGCAGGCTTCCCGCAGCTCGGCGACGAACGAGCCGACCTCTCTTGCCGGATCGCGAGCGTCTGCGACTCGTTTCACGATCGCCGAGCCGACGATCACCCCGTCCGCGAACCGTGAGACTTCGCGCGCGTGCTGGGGCGTGCTGACGCCGATACCGACGGCGACCGGCGTCTGCGTGCGGCGCTTGATCCGTCCGACCAGCGCGCGCGCCGCGTCGTTCAGGGACTCACGGACGCCGGTGACCCCGAGCAATGATGCCGCGTACACGAACCCGCTCGACGCGCCTGCGATCTTGTCGAGCCGGTCGTCCGGCGACGTCTGGGCCGCCAGGAACACGGTGTCGAGCCCCGCCGCGCGCGCGGCGGTGCACCACGCATCCGAGTCTTCGACCGAGAGATCCGGCACGATCGCGCCGGCTGCGCCTGCCGAGGCGAGCGCGCGCGCGAACGGCTCGACGCCGCGATGGAAGATCAAGTTGTAGTAGGTCATCGCCACGACCGGCTTGGCCGTCGACGACGCGATCCGCTCGACGATGCCCAGTGCGTCCGACACGCCTTGCCCGTGCCCGAGCACCTCGACCGTCGCCCCTTGGATCACCGGACCGTCCATGATCGGATCGCTGAACGGGATCCCGATCTCGAAGATATCGCCTCCGTTGTCTGCGGCCGCGCGCGCGATCTCGACGGTCGCGTCGGCCGTCGGATAGCCCGCGACCAGGAACGGCATGACGAGCGCGCGGTCCGTCGCGGCGGCGAACGCAGCAGTGAGCGCCGACGTCTCAGTGCGCATGCGCGCGCACCGTATCCAGGTCCTTGTCTCCGCGGCCGCTGAGGTTCACGACCATCAGCTCGTAGTCGCGCGCGTGCTTGACGCCCCACGCGATCGCGTGCGACGACTCGAGCGCCGGCAAGATCCCTTCCGTGCGCGCGAGCACCCGGAACGCGTCGAGCGCTTCGTCATCGGTAACACTGTCATAGCGCGCGAGCCCGGAGTCTTTCAGGTACGAATGCTCCGGCCCGACGCCCGGGTAGTCGAGGCCCGCGGATACAGAGTGCGTCGGCTGCACCTGTCCTTCGTCGTCTTGGATCAACATCGAAAGCGCACCGTGCAGGACCCCGCGCGTCCCGGCTCCGAGCGTCGCCGAATGCCTGCCGGACGCGATCCCTTCACCCGCCGCCTCGACCCCGACGAGCTCGACGCTCTCCTCGCCGACGAAGTCGGAGAAGATGCCCATCGCATTGGAGCCGCCGCCGACGCACGCGACGATGACGTCGGGCAGCCGCGATTCCTTGGCCATGATCTGCGCGCGCGCCTCCTCGCCGATGACCTTCTGGAACTCGCGCACGAGCAAAGGGAAAGGATGCGGCCCGACGACCGAGCCGATGACGTAGTGGGTCGTCTCGACGTTCGCCACCCAGTCGCGGAGCGCGTCGTTGATCGCATCTTTCAGCGTCTGCGACCCCGTCTTCACGTGCACCACCTCGGCGCCGAGCTGCTCCATGCGGAAAAGGTTGAGCTCCTGGCGCCGGCAGTCCTCTTCTCCCATGTACACGAGGCACTCTTGCCCGAGCAGCGCCGC
>JBHELL010000159.1:0-7384 GCA_046263075.1 Actinomycetota bacterium
CGCGGCCGCTCCTGACCTTCGCCGCCCCGTCGTACCTCACCGCGCTGTTCCTGCCCGTGATCGTCGAGGTGCTCCCGCAGCAGCGCGTGCGCGGGCTGGAGCTGCCTCCCGCGCTCGTGCGGGCGCACGCGACGGAGGCGGCGGTCACACTCGAAGAGATCGCCGGACCCGAGCTCGACGAGCGGTACGAACAGGTCACGCGCGCGAACCGCGAGCGGATGGAGATCGCACGGGGCCGAACACCCGACGTAGCGACCGATCGTGAGTGGGTGCTCGAGACGGGCGCACAGCTCCTGTTCGGATCCGATCCCGTCGTGCTGCGGCGCTACATGCGCCGCGTGCTGTGCGCGGATCTGCCGAGCGCTCTGCACGACGATGAAGATTTCATGGACGCCGCGCGCGCTGCGATCATCGATGCCGGTGCCGCGACGAAGCAACGGCGACCGAGCCGCGAGGACGTGCTCGCGCTGATCGGATCCTCAGAAGTTCCCGTCTAGCTCGTCGAGCTGCCGAGCGAACTGCGCGCGCGCGGCGGCTCGGCGGGTCGGGATGTGCTCTCGCGGCCACTCACCTTCGTGCGGCCGGTAACCCTTCAACACCTGCTTCGCGATCGTCGTTCGATGCACTTCGTCGGGGCCGTCCATGATCGGCAGGGCGCGAGCGAGCCGGTACATCCCTTCGAGCGGCATGTCCGTCGAGTACCCAAGTGCGCCGTGCACCTGGAGCGCGCGGTCGACCACGTCGTGCACGGCCCCGCCGACGAAGATCTTCGCTGCGGCGATCTCGGCGCGCGCGGCCGACGTTCCGTGTCGATCGGTCTTCCATGCCGCTCGCAGGACGAGGAGGCGTGCCGCCTCGATCTGGATCCAGGAATCTGCGATGTAGTTCTGGATCGTTTGCTTATCGGCCAGCACCGATCCGTGCGCGTAGCGCGTCAGCGCGCGCTCGGCGAGCATGTCGAATGCGCGCGCCATCACGCCGATGTAGCGCATCGCATGATGAAGGCGCCCCGGCCCGAGGCGCTTCTGCGCGATCGTGAACCCTTCCCCTTCGCCGCCGAGGAGCGCATCGGAGGGAAGATCGCAGTCGTACTCGATGAGCGCGTGCAACGCATCACCGAACATCGCATGGACCTCTCGCTCGATCGTGACACCCGGTATGCCCTTCGGCACCAAGAACATCGCCGCGCGCCGATGCGCGGGCGCCGACGGATCGGTCACCGCCATGACGATCAGGAACTCGGCGATGCTCGCGTTGCTCGTGAACCACTTGCGGCCCTTCAGATGCCAGCCGTCGGGCGTGCGTTCGGCGCGCGTCGTTATCAGCGTCGGGTCGCTCCCTGCGCCGGGCTCGGTCATCGAGAACGCGGAGCGGATCGCGCCGTCGAGCAACGGCCCGAGGTAGCGCATCTTCTGGTCTTCGCTCCCGTACAGCGCGAGGATCTCAGCATTGCCTGTGTCGGGCGCTTGGCAGCCGAATACCTCCGGGGCGAACCGCGCGCGCCCGAGGATCTCGTTGATCAGGCCGAGCTTCACTTGCCCGAACCCTTGACCACCGAGCTCCGGCCCGAGGTGCGCCGCCCACAACCCGCGGCGCTTGACCTCTTCCTTCATCGGTGCGGTGAGCTGCGCGCGCTGCTCGAACGAAAGGTCGAGCACCTCGAGCGGCTCGACATTTTCATGGACGAACGCCTTTATCCAGTCGAGCTTCTCCTGGAACTCGGGCTCTGTCTCGAATCCCCAAGTCATGCCGACGTCACGCTGTAGATCTGCCACTCGTCGGGGACACCCTTGAGGGTATGCACTCCACGATCCGCGAAGGTGATCCCCGAGCCGGCGACGAGATCCTTGACGGTGCGGCTGACGAGAACTTCCTGCGCGCCCGCGATGGACGACACGCGGCTCGCGATGTGCACGGCGATCCCGCCGACGTCCGCGGCCGTCACCTCACACTCGCCGGTGTGCAGTCCGACACGCACGGGGACACCGACCGCCTGCGACGCGCGCGCGATGGCGACGCCGCAGCGGATCGCGCGCGCCGGCCCGTCGAAGATCGCGAGGAAGCCGTCCCCGATCGTCTTGATCTCCCGGCCGTTGAAATGCTGCAACTCCTGCCGGACGAGCTTCTCCTGTGCCTCGAGCAGATCACGCCATGCTTGATCGCCGACGGATGCCGCACGTTCCGTCGAGCCGACGATGTCGGTGAACATCACGGTCGCAAGGACGCGATCGGCCGAGGGCGCCGGCCGTACGCCGGTGAGGAACTCTTGCAGGGCGTCGAGGATCAGATCCTGCCCGTCGCCGAAGACGACGTGGTCGTTCCCCGGCAACTCCACGAAGCGCGCGCCTTCGATGTGCTCGGCCAGATAGCGTCCGGCATACACGCTGACCGCTCTGTCTCCACGACGATGCAGGACGAGCGTGGGCACGCGGATCGAGCTCAGCACGGGCCGGATGTCGATGTCCAGGAACATGTCCTGCAGCTGTCGGAGCATCGACGGGGTCGCACAATTGCGTATGTATCGGCCGACCGCCTCTCGCATAGCGGGATCGTCTTGGATCGACGGCGAGAAGATCTCGGTCGTCACTCCTTTGTAGATGTCCGGTCCGAGTAGCTCCATCGACTCACGGATCGCTTCGAGCGGCGGCGCGTAGGGATAATCCGGCGCCTCGGTCGATCGCGCCATGCCTCCGTACAACGCGAGCGCTTGCACTCGGTCCGGGTCGGTCGCGGCCAAGAGGGCGCCCATCGCAGCGCCTTCAGACACTGTGAAGAATGCCGCGCGCGGAACACCGGCGTCGTCCATCACGGCCCGTACGTCATCGACCCGCTGCTCGAGCGTCGGGACGTTCACCACAGGATCGGACAGACCCGTCCCGCGTTTGTCGAAGATGATCACTCGCGCGAAACTGCCGAGCCGCTCGAAGAACCGTCGAGCGGGTGGCGTCTCCCACGTCAGCTCGACGTGCGACGTGAAGCCGGGAACGAGGACGAGATCGAGCGCGCCGTCGCCGAACTGTTGGTATGCGATGTGGACGTCGCCGGACTTCGCGTACTTCGTCTCGGGAATCACGCGCCGAGCATAACGCGCGCTACCGCAACGCCGGGAGCACCGTGCGCGCGAACAACTCTGTTCCCTTCGTGACCTCGGGCCGGCCGAAGTGGAAGATGAAGTCGTCGACGCCGGCGGCTTCGTACTCCTTGATGCGAGCGATCACACGCTCGGGCGTTCCGGCGATCGCCGCGCGCGCGTAGAGCCGCACGTTGCGATTGTCGCTCGCTTCAGCTTTCTCGAGCCGCTTGGCGACCCGTTCGTCTTCCTCGTCCATCCAGCACGGCCCGTACCACGAGATCGCGGGCAGATCCCTTCCGTCAGCGCGCGCAAGCTCGCCGAGCCGCTGCGCCTTCGCAGCGACCTCTTCCGGCGTCAACAGCGGCGCATTCCATACGTCGGCGTGCTTCGCGGCAACACGCAACAAGCTCTCGCCTGCGCCGCCGACCACGATCGCAGGGTGCGGACGTTGCAACGGCTGCGGGCAATCCTCTGTGCCGTCACATCGGTAGTACGTCCCGTAGACGGCTCGGCGTTCCCACATCGCCGTGAGCACGTCGAGGTACTCGCCGAAGCGTTGGGCGCGCGCCTTCGGCGGCAGCCATTCGAAACCGTAGGAGTGATATTCCGCTTCGTATCCTCCTGCGCCGAGCCCGAGGAGCAGCCGGCCGCCGCTCAACCGATCCAAGGTCGCAGCCATGTTCGCGAGCAGGGCCGGATTGCGGAACGCTTCCGCGAGCACGAGGGGACCGGCCTTGATCGTCGTCGTGCCGGCGAGAAGCGCGGTGAGGGTCGTCCAGCCTTCATACGCAGGTGCGCCCGGCGGAACGGCGATCACCCGCAGATGATCTTCGACCCATACGTTGTCGAACCCGAGCCGCTCGGCGAGCCGCGCGTGATCGAGGACCGCGGCGAACTCGGCGCCCTCCTGCGGGATCAGGAGTCCGATCTTCACGACGCCGCCTTGCTCGCGCGCATGATCGCGTCGACGCAGTCGCGCGCGGTTATCCCTGCCGCTTCGTCGGGTTGCGTGACATCTGGGAGACTCAAGACGCGTGTGACGCGCGCCAGCAGCTCGGCGTCGTCGTCGGCGCGCGCGCCGACCACCGCTGCCGCGACGCGATCCATCGCGTCGGGCGGTGAGATGTGCATGTCTCCGCCGAGCATCGCGCCCTCGATGACGCCGTCGCGAACGGCGACACCGGCGCGCACGAGCTTCTTCCCTTTCACGTTCGCGAACCCGACAGCGCATCCGGTGGGAGCCGACGCGACGAAGCGCGAGCTCGAGACCCGGTGGATCCAGTCGTCCGCCGCGACGGTGTCCACGAACCCGGCCACGTTCGCATCTTCCTCTGCGGTGATGGGTGCCGGCTCGAGCGGCGACACGCACGCGACAACAACCGCGTCGCGTAACTCCTCGTAGGAAAGGTCGGCCCCTCGAACATCGCGTGGCGTACAGATGTACGCGACCGCGTCCTTGATGACCTTGTCTTTGAATTTCTCCTCCGGGACGCGCGCGACCTTCGCATACAGATCGAGATCCGGCCTCTTAAGGTTCAAGAATCCACCGACGACCCTCGTCCCCAGCACGTCCTGCGAGATCACGGTGCCGAGCTTGCGGCCGTTCCACCGGATGTCGGACGAGCCTTCGAAGGACGCAGCCGACAGCCCGACGTCGTCGAGGACCTTGCGGAACGTCGGCCGGAACGCTTCCAGTGCGTCGTCGAGCGTCGCGAACGACTCGGCGCGTTCGATGAAAGAGAAGAACGCGACGGAGTTGGAGTCGTAGAACGCGGCTCCCCCGCCGAACAACGGACGGCGGAACACCTGCACCCCGTGTGCGCGCGCCGCACCGAGATCCATCACCGCATCGACGTCGTCGAACCATCCGATCTGGAAATGCCCGGCGCCGAACATCCCCGTCATGAGGATCTCGGGCCCGCCGTTCACGACACTCGCGGCCAGCACCGGCATCCGCCCAAACATCACCGGCGCGTCCACCGCACCACAGTCGACGAAGCGTCGCTTCACTCTGTGCAGATCCGTTCGAATCCCTCGGCCGCGACGCGCGTTGCGTCGAGAACCTCGCGTACCGCAGCCTTCGACTGCTCGAGCAACTCCTCGGTCGTGCAGTACTTACGGATCATCTCGATCGCGCGCCCTGCGTGTTCTTCGTCCGCTTCGAGGTGCATGAAGAAGAACTCGAGATCGTCTTCGGAGACCCCGTACCTGTCGCGATAGATCGTCCCGAGGAACGCCATCGTGCGCGTCCGCGCTTCGATGCCGTACGACAGCGCTGCGAGCCCTACGACGAAATGCGACTGCAGGCAAACGCGAAGGATGCGATCGACCCACTCGCGCGACTCGGCGATGGGTTCTACGTCGAACGGGTCCGGCACGGAAGCACCGAGCGCGCGTCCGAAGCGCGCCACGAGCTGCGCGTGATCGCGCGCGGGGTCACCTTCGCCGTGTTCCTCTTCGAGGTTCTCGAGCATGAGCTCGCGCACGTCGCGCGGCTCGGCGTTCGCATAGACGGCGGCGACGCAGCGTTTGAAGTTGTCCACCTGGTAGCAATACGACTGCGCGAACCGGGCGAGCCGCTCTTTCTCGATGCGTCCGTTGGCGAACTCGCGCATGTACGGACGCTCTTCGAACCATTGCTCGTTCATCGCCGCTTCGAGCTCTTTGACGACGCGTTCGGGATCGAGCGTCAATCTTCAGCCCTCCATGGGGATGTCTTTGTACAGCTCGACGATGTTCCCGTCCGGGTCGCGGACATGCACCGTACGCTCTCCCCACTGAGGCCGGTCCGTCGGCTCCGCGAGCAACGGCACGCCCAGCCCCCGCAGGCGTCGCGCTTCCGCATCGGGATCGTCAACGTGGAAGATCAACGCCGTGACGTCGGCGCCGCGCGCGCGTCCGGCCGCCTCTCCGATCGCGGCGTCCATCAGCGAGCGATCGAACAGCCCGAGGTGACGGTCGTCTCCGAGATTGAACTCGGCGTAGGGACCATCGTGCTCGGGGAATGAGGTCTCGAGCCCTATCACGTCACGGTAGAACACGAAGCACTCGCGGAACCGGTCAACCAGCAAACGAACGTGTGTCAGCTTCATAGCGCGGCATCATTGCACGGCGAGCGCGCGCGTTGCTACCGTCGCTCGAAACCAGGGCGGAAGGACGGATATGGGCTTGCTCGACGGACGAGTTGCGGTCGTGACGGGATCGGGTCGTGGGATCGGACGCTCGATCGCACTGGAGCTCGCGCGCAACGGCGCGAAGGTCGTGATCAACGACGCGGGTGTCGATGTCGACGGCCGCGGTGGCAGCGAAGATCCGGCCGCACAAGTCGTCAAAGAGATCGAAGAGTTCGGCGGTGAAGCCGCGGCCGACTACGGAGACGTGAGCAAGTTCGACTCGGCGCAAGGCATCATCCAAACGGCGGTCGATCGGTTCGGCTCGATCGACATCTTGGTCAACAACGCGGGCATCCTGCGCGACAAGTCGCTTCTGAAGATGGAAGAAGCAGAGTTCGATGCGGTGATCGGCGTGCACCTCAAAGGCACCTTCAATTGCGCGCGCCATGCTGCGCCGATCATGAAAGATAAAGGCTACGGCCGCATCGTGAACATCACGTCCAGCGCCGGCCTGCGCGGCAACTTCGGCCAGACGAACTACTCGGCCGCGAAAGCAGGCATCGCCGGGATGACGCTCACGTGGGCGATCGAGCTCGGCAAGTACGGGATCTCGGTGAACGCGATGGCGCCGAGCGCCGTAACGCGGATGACGACGGGCCTCATCCCCGGCGCCGACCAGAAGATCCCGCCGACGATGGATCCGGCGCTGAACGCGCCGTTGATCGCGTTCCTCGCTTCGGAGAAGGCTGCGCATGTGAACGGGCAGGTATTCGGGAGACGCGGCTACACGTTCACGATCTTCCAGCAGTACAAGATCGTGTCGGGCATGTTCAAGCCCGGAGGCTGGACGGCGGACGAGATCGCCGCGAACTTCGATTCCGTCCTCGCCGGCTACATGACGGAGCCGGGGATGGATCTGAAGCTGAACAAGCCGGGCGAGAAGAAGGAAGGCAACAAGTAGTGGCTGAGATCCGCTTCGTCGAGTCCCTCGACATCGCCGCACCGATCCAGAAGGTGTGGGCATACCGGCTCGACTTCAACAATCTCCCCGACTACAACCCGAACGTCTCGAACTTCCGGCAAGTCGCCGGCACGGGTCCCGGCGTCGGTTCGGAGTACCTTTTCGACATCGTGATGGCGAAAGGTTTCCCCCCGATGGAAACGCCGATCAAGGTCGTCCAGGCGCGCGCGCCCGACC
>JBHELL010000160.1:0-3586 GCA_046263075.1 Actinomycetota bacterium
GCCGCGGATCGCCGGGGAACGGCGTGCCGTCGGTCAACGCTATGTCGCTGAACATGCGAGCCTCGCGCATGCCGTCGACGCCGCTCGGCAGGATCTGAAACGTGCCGGCGTCGGGGATCGCCAGCATGTCCGACTCGACGACGCGCGCGAACCCCTCGATGGCCGAACCGTCGAACGCCATGCCGTTCTCGAACGCAGGCTCGAGCTCTGCGGGCGTGATCGCGAACGACTTGAGGAAGCCGAGTACGTCGGTGAACCACAACCGGATGAAGCGGATATCTCGCTCTTCCACGGTCCGAAGGACGTACTCGACCTGCGCCTGACGTTGATCGAGCATCGATCCAGTCTAGTGGGCTCGCGCGTGGCTGGATATGCTTCGCCGCGATGCGGACGTTGCGAGTCGCGCTCGCGCAGGTCAACCCGATCGTCGGTGACCTCGAGGGCAACGCCGCGCTCATCCGCCGGACCTACGAGCGTGCGCGCGCCGACGGCGCCGACCTCGTGGCGTTCCCCGAGCTCGCCCTCACAGGCTACCCGCCGGAAGATCTCCTCCTGAAACCGGCGTTCGTTCGTCAGAACGTGGAGACGCTGAAGACCCTCGCGCGCGAACTGAAGGGCGCCGTCGCGGTGATCGGCTTCGTCGACCGCGGCCGCGACGACCGGCTGTTCAACGCCGCTGCGATCGTCGCAGGCGGCCGCATGCGCGGCGTGTACCACAAACAGTTGCTGCCGAACTACGGCGTCTTCGACGAGAAGCGCTACTTCTCTCCCGGCTTCGGGACGAAGCTCTTCGTCGTTCGCGGCGTGCAGGTCGGTGTGACCATCTGTGAAGACGCGTGGATCGGCGACGGGCCGGTGAAGGTCACCGCGAGGGAAGGTGCGGAGATCGTCGTAAACATCAACGCATCGCCGTACCACCGCGGCAAAGCGTTCGAACGGCAGGTGCTGTTCCGCCAGCGCGCGCGCGAGAACAAGGTTCACTTCTTCTACGTGCAGACCGTCGGCGGACAAGACGAGCTCGTGTTCGACGGCGACTCGCTCGTCTACGACCCCGCGGGGAAGCTGGTCGCGCGCGGCAGCCAGTTCGAAGAAGACGTGATCGTCGTCGACGTCGAGCTGCCCGATAAGGCTCGGCGACTGAAGAAGGGTGCCGACGTCGTCGAGCTGTCCGCCGCTCCTGCGCGCCCGGCGAGACGGCCGCTGCTCGCGAATCGCAAGCCGCGCATGGCGTCGAGCCCCATCGAAGAGGTGTACGACGCGCTGCTGCTCGGCACGCGCGACTACATACGCAAAAACGGGTTCGGGCGAGCCGTGATCGGCCTGTCCGGCGGCATCGATTCATCGCTCACGGCCGTCATCGCGGCCGACGCCATCGGTGCCGAGAACGTGACCGGCATCGCGATGCCGTCGCAATACTCGTCGCGAGAATCGCTCGAGGATGCGAAGGGATTAGCGACGAACATCGGGCTCGACTTCCGCGTCGTCGCGATCGACAACATCTACAACGCGTTCATGGAAGAGCTGTCGGAGCATTTCGAAGGCCGCCGGCCGGACATCGCCGAGGAGAACCTGCAGTCGCGGATCCGCGGCACGATCCTGATGGCCTTCACGAACAAGTTCGGCGGCATCGTGCTCACGACCGGGAACAAGAGCGAGATGGCAACCGGCTACGCGACCTTGTACGGCGACATGGCCGGTGGGTTCGCGGTACTGAAGGACATCACGAAGACGCTCGTATACGAGCTCGCATCGTGGCGGAACTCGTGGGGGCCGGCAGCGATCCCCGAGCGTGTGTTCACCAAACCACCTTCCGCAGAGCTGCGGCTCGGACAGCTCGACACAGACTCGTTACCGCCCTACGACGAGCTCGATCCGATCCTCGATGCGTATGTGGAGCGGGAACATTCGGTCCGGGAGATGATCGCGGCAGGGTTCCCCCAAGATGAGGTGCGACGCGTTGTCGAGATGGTCGACCGCAGCGAATACAAACGCCGCCAGGCGCCGCCGGGCGTGAAGATCACCCACCGCGCGTTCGGCAAGGATCGCCGCTTGCCTATCACGAACCGCTTCCGTCAGCGCGGCGTTCAGGTTCCTGCGCGCGTGAAAGGCAAGGGCAAACGATGACTCTCGTGTCCGAGGTCATGTTCACGAAGCTCACCACGTGCGACCCCGAGGCCACGATCGGCGAAGCCGCCACGTTGATGGGTGAACGCCGGATCGGATCGGTTCTGATCTGTGATGACCAGCGGCTCGTCGGGATCGTGACGGAGCGGGACGTCGTGCGCGCGCTGTCGGCCGCGCACGACGCGCCGCAACGGCCGGTGGCCGAGTGGATGACCAAGGGCCCGACCACGATCGGCCCCGACGCCGACGTCCAGCAGGCACTCCGGACGATGGTGGACGGTGGGTTCCGGCATCTGCCGGTCACCGAAGGCGAACGGGTTGTCGGCATGCTGAGCATCCGCGACGTCGCCGGCGCGATCGCCGGCTGACGGAAGGATTCGAGGCATCCGCGGCGAAGCGTCCCTCTAGCCGTCATGGCGGCAGACAGGGGGCCTCAATGATCCGTCATCTCACGCGCGCGGCGACACTCCTCGCGGTGCTCGTCGTTCTGATCCCGAACAGCGCGCGCGCCGGAACCGACAACTACTCGCCTGCGTACGCGGGAGCCGTCAGCGACCACTACGAGCAGTATCCGACGCCGAAGGGACGCGCCGTCGTATCGACCGACCAATCGGCGGACGTGAACGGAAACGTGACCGTCAGCGCCACGGTTGATGGGAAGCTCGGCGCCGCGACGCCGTTAATCAGCTCGGCATATGCCGGCTCGGTCGCGGGGGTAAAGATCCACCAGGTTTTCTCCGAACCGACCGCTCGGGTCACGTACACCGTTCATCTCTTCGTGAGGCACGCGGAGATCAGAGGCGGGTCCTCACGTCGTGCAGACCTCCCAGGGTTCGCATATATCGACGGCATCGTCGGCTTCCAATGTGAGTGCGGCGCATACGGGTCCGGCGACGAGCTGCTTCCCGGCGCGGCGGGCGAGACGAGGATCGACAACCAGAGCCGAGACTTGACGATCACGATCGAGGCTTGGGGTGGGGACCCCCTCCCTTCACCGCTGGACGTCTCGGTTGGGATGGAAGCATTCGCATACGGAGGGTTCAGAGCCGGGACGTATTCGGCGTCGCTCGACGCGACGATCACGGGGATCGACGCGGCCTACTGACCTCAGCTTGGCGGCGCGCCACCCGTATGGGTGGCGCGCCTGCGTTTCAGGGGGCACAATCTCTTGGACGGCCGACGAGCCCGTGGACCCGCAAGGGCCGCGAGGAAGGAGCGCCTGTGATGCCTGTTTCCATCCACGACCTGCGCGCGCGCAAAGAGCGCAAAGAGCGGTTCGCGATGCTGACCGCCTACGACTTTCCCACCGCGCAGATCATCGACGAAGCGGGGATCCCTGTGATCCTCGTCGGCGACTCGCTCGCGACAGTCGTGATCGGCTATGACACGACGATCCCGGTGTCGCTCGAGGAGATGCTGCATCACACGCGCGCGGTCGCGCGCGGCGCCCGCAACGCGCTCG
>JBHELL010000161.1:0-3091 GCA_046263075.1 Actinomycetota bacterium
ATCCTCACGCGCGCGCGCGACCTCGGCGGCGAGGTCGCGGCGGTCGCGCTCGGTACCGGCGCAACCGAGGCGGCGAAAGCATTCGGAGAGCACGGCGCGACGACGGTGTACGCAAGCGACGATGCGGTGTACTGGGATGTCATCGCGACGGCGGCGGCGCACACGTTGCTCGAGCTCATCAAAGAGCACACCCCCGACATCATCTTGTTCCCGATGACATATGACTCGCGCGACGTCGCGTCGCGCGTTTCGGCCGCGCTCGGCTCGACGCTGATGTCCAACGCCACCGACGTGGTCGACGAGAAGACGGCCAAGACGGCGATCTTCGGTGGATCGCAGATCGTCACCGTGACGCTCGAAGGTTCAGGCCCGAAGCTCGTGCTTATCCGTCCGAAGTCGTTCGAAGCCTCGCCGTCCGGCGGCTCGGCGAACGTCGTGCCGGTGAACGTCGACGTCCCCGACGACGCGAAGAAAGCGAAGCGCACGGCTCGACATGAGGCAGAGGCCACCGGACCGAAGCTCGAAGATGCTGCCGTCGTCATCAGCGGCGGGCGCGGGCTGCAGCAGGCGGACAACTTCAAGCTGCTCGACGAGGTCGCTGCGCTGATCCCGAACTCCGCCGTCGGGGCGACGCGCGCAGTCGTCGACGCTGGGTGGGTTCCCTACGCCATGCAGATGGGTCAGACGGGGAAGACGGTGAAGCCGAAGGTCTACATCGCGATCGGCATCTCCGGAGCGACGCAACACATCGTCGGGATGAAGTCGTCGGACCGCATCATCGCGATCAACAAGGATGGAGAAGCCCCGATCTTCCAACTCGCCGACCTCGGCATCATCGGCGATGCGTTGAAGGTCGTTCCGAAGCTCGCCGAGGAGATCAAGGCGCGCAAAGGCTGATCCCCTGTATCAGTGAGAGCCGTGGCGCGGAGTCCACGGCTCTCGGTCTTCCCTCCGTCACACGCGAGGTCTACGGGGCAGGCAGGTACCGCGCGCGGCCGGACGATAGTTCGAACGCTCGCGTGCGACGCGTGTTCGTTCGGATGTCACGTCGTGCCGCTTCTCCCAGAAGCTCTGTTCGAACCGAAAGGAGGCTTCCGTGCCGCTATTCGAGCTCGACGGCAAACGGCCGCAGATAGCACCCACGGCATTCATCGCGGCCACTGCCTCGATCATCGGCGACGTGGTCGTCGAAGACGGCGCCAGCGTCTGGTACGGCGCGGTGGTGCGCGGCGATTTCGATCGGATCCTGATCCGCGCAGGAGCGAATGTGCAGGACGGCTCGGTGATCCACGGTCCTCCGGGCGCGCCGATCGAGATCGGCGCCGGTGCGACCGTCGGCCATCTGTGCGTCATCCACGGCGCGTCGCTCGGCGAGGAGGCGCTCGTGGCGAACGGCTCGACGGTGCTCGACGGTGCGCGCGTCGGTCCGCGCGCGATGGTCGGCGCCGGCGCGCTCGTTCCGCCGGGCATGGTCATCCCGGAGGGGATGCTCGCGCTCGGTATGCCGGCGAAGATCAAAGGCCCGCTCGAGGGAACGCCGGCTCAGATGTGGGTCGAGGTCAATCCGCGCGCGTATCAGGAGCTGGCGCAGAGATATCGGAACGGCGTTCGGGACTATTACGGGTAGCAGGCGCCGGCGGCGGGCCCGAATGCTTCGACGACGTCCGGATGCAATGAAGAAACATCGACGAACCCGATGATCTGAGAGGAAAGCCTTCCCGTACCGAGGAGGTTCGCGCTGCGTCCGAGCCCTGCTTTATCCGCTTGTGGATACGTCATCATCCGCTAAAGTACGGTCACGTATGTCAGAGCTCACGTTCTACACGACCGCAGAGGTCGCCGACCTGCTGCGCCTCAACCCGCAGGTCGTCCAGCGCAAGCTCCAGGCCGGTGAGATCCCCGCGTACCGGATCGGGCGGGAATGGCGCGTCGAGCGCGCGCAGCTCATCGCATGGCTCGAACGCCACTCGAACCAGCGCGCGCGCACCCCGGAGGCGAAGGTGCTCGATGTCTTCATCGAGAACGGCCGCCTCAAGGCGCTGCCCGTCCCGCACAAGAAGCGGTTGATCGTGCTCAACCACATCGCCGATCGTTTCGCGCGCGACCGCACCTACACGGAGAAGGAAGTGAACGACGTGCTGCGAACGCTGCACGACGACGTGGCGTCGATCCGCCGTGAGCTGATCGGCGAAAAGCTGATGGTGCGCAAGAACGGTATCTACAAACGGACGGGCTCGACGAACCTGATCATGCGGCGCGCTTAGAGCTTCTTGTACAGCAGCACTTCGTCGGGTGCGCCCGGCCACATGTCCCACCGAACACGGCCGCCGTCGCCGAACCCGATCGCCGTATGCCACGCGATCGACGCGTCCTCGCCTTCGCTCGTCGAGCTTACGAGGAACCAACCGCCGCGTTCGCGTAATCGATCTTCGAGCGCGCGAACCATGACCGCTCCGATCCCTTGACGTCGCCGAGCCGCGCGCACGCGCACGAACTCGATCCAGGGCATCCGCCACAACGTCGTCCAGGTGAGATAACCGGACACGTCGTCGGGAACGAGGATCTCCTCGTGCGAGATCTTCCGCTCGAACCACGCGCGATCCATGATCGACCACGACGGCGTGCCTGCCGCGCGGAACTCTTCCTCGATGTCGAGCAGCTCGTCGATGTCTGTCGTCGTTGCGAGCCGGACCGTCACTTCGGAGGCATTCGCAAGGCGCCGTCGAGCCTGATCGTCTCGCCGTTCAAGAAACCGTTCTCGACGATATGGCGTGCGAGCGCCGCATATTCAGATGGTTCGCCGAGCCGCGCAGGGTGCGGGATGCCCGCGGCAAGCCCTTGCTTCGTCTCCTCCGGGAGCAACGCGAGCATCGGCGTATTCATCGTTCCCGGCGCGATCGTGCACACGCGGATGAGGCGCGCAGCAAGATCGCGCGCGATCGGCAATGTCATCGCGACCACACCGCCTTTGGATGCCGAGTACGCCGCCTGCCCGATCTGGCCGTCGAACGCGGCGATGGACCCGGTGTTGACGATGACACCTCGTTCTCCATCGATGGGATCCTGCTGGACCATCTGTGCGGCGGTGAGG
>JBHELL010000162.1:0-10556 GCA_046263075.1 Actinomycetota bacterium
GATCAAAGCGGAAGCGCAGACCGATCTCACCATCGGCTCCGTCGAGCCGGCCGGCGCAGCCAAGCTCGGAACCGGCGTCGCCGTGGTGGCGCTGATCTTGCTCGTCGTGACGGGCGCGTTCGTCGTGTTCCTGTTGCGGCGTCGACGAGCCGCGTGAACGACGACGCCTACATGCGTGCGGCGCTCGAAGAAGCGCGCGCAGCGATCGCGCACGGCGACGTTCCCGTCGGCGCGGTCATCGTGAAGGATGGTCGTGTGATCGCGCGCGCGCACAACGCGCGCGAGCGCGACGGCGATCCCACCGCCCACGCCGAGCTGCTCGTGTTGCGGGAAGCCGCGGCGGCCACGGGGGGATGGAGGCTCGACGGTTGCGTGTGTTACGTCACGCTGGAGCCGGACGCGATGTGCGCAGGCGCGCTGGTGCTCGCGCGCGTCGAGCGGCTCGTCTACGGAGCGCCTGATCCCAAAGCCGGCGCTGCGGGATCGGTCTTCGACATCGTCCGGGATCCGCGACTCAATCACCGGCTCGACGTGACCTCGGGCATGCTCGAGCAAGACTGCTCGTCGCTCCTGCGAGAGTTCTTCGCCACCCACCGAACCTGACGCATGACGCATCGGGAACGAATAGGACCGATGCGGACACAGGCGTAGACCCGATACCGGCGGCCGAACGTGCCGCACGTGCGGTTCGTTCCAGAGGTAGTCAGCAAGGACTAGCTCGAAGAGGTGAGCCAATGCGTCGCAAGTTGATCGTCCCGTTCCTGATGGGGGTGGCGGTGCTTGTGATCGTCCAGGCTGCCGTCGCCGATCCGGGCCCGCCGTCCGCGCCGGTCGATCCGAACTGGTTCACGAAAGATCTTCCGATTGGCCACCGCAGCACGGTCGGCCCAACCGGGATCACCGTGAATCCGATGGGTTGCCCGTCGGACTGCATCACGCTCCCGCCTCCGCCCAACCCTTGGAACATCCCGAACGGCTCAGGAACGCCGCTCGAACAGTTCGGAGACACGGGGCGGATCCGTCTCCCCGGCGGGATCAGCATCCAACCGAACCAAGGTGCGACCGGAGTGATCCTCCCTCCGCCGCCGGACCCCAACTGGCTCGGGAGCTACGCGCCCAGCCAGCTTCGGACGACGCGCGTATCTGGTGGAGGGTTGACGCTCGATCCGCGCTCGTCGCCCACCGGAATCATCAGTGGCGTGAACGTCGATCCGAACTGGTTCGTCCCGTCACAGTGCTCGCTGCAAGGCACGAAGTGCCGGTAATACAAACGCGATGACCCGCCGCCGCGCTCCCCGAGCGCGGCGGCATCGTTTTCCGCGCGACTTCGGCGCGACCGTCTCTACCGGACTGGTAGCCTTGCGCGCGGAGAGGTGCGAGAGTGGCCGAATCGGGGCGCCTCGAAAGCGTCTAGGGGCGGCGACGTCCCTCGAGGGTTCAAATCCCTCCCTCTCCGCTGACCCGCTTCCGCCGGTATCCTCTTGCGCGGAGGCGTCGCCTAGCCCGGCCGATGGCGCCGGTTTGGAGTACCGGTTGACCCGCAAGGGTCTCGAGGGTTCAAATCCCTCCGCCTCCGCCAGATCGCTCGTAGCGCGCGCGCCCGATCCGTCCGGTGATTAAAGCGGCGCGCGCGGATGCCGACCCCACAAGGGCAATGGGGAAGAGGTTCATCACACTTCTGCTCGGCGTCGCGCTCTTCGCCGGCGTACCGGTCGTTGCGCGCGCGCAGGAAGCCACGCCGAGCCCAAGCGGTACGCCGACCACGTCACCAACACCCACGCCGACTCCGAGCCCCACACCGACGGCGCCGCCGATCCCCCCGCTACCGGTCCCTTCGTACACCGACATCGCCGGCTACTACCAAGGGGCGATCAAGACGACGGCCGTCGATCACGACTGGTTGCGGCTGCGCGGGGACGGCTCGGCGTTCCACCCGATGTCTTCGATCACGCGCGGCTATCTCGCCTATGCGATCGTCCGCACCTTCGGGCGCACGATCGTCCCGGCCGATGGGGTGACATTTACGGACGTTTCCACGACGAGCCCCCTCTATCGCTACGTGAACGTCGCGGTGTCGCGGAGGTGGATGCTCACGAGCGGCGGCGCGTTCAACCCGGGCGGCCTGGTCGACAAGCGCGCGCTGACGTACACGTTGACGCGCGCCGCGGGGCTCGAGCCGGTCTCGACGGGCATCAACCAGATCCGGACGGACGACGGATATGTCTTCAGGCACTCCGGTTACTTCGGATACCTGACGGTCGCAGATGCCTTGCGCGCGTTCTATAACTTCCCGAACTCTGCCGGGTACGAGATCTTCCCGGGATCGCCGATCCATAAAGGCGAGCTCGCGTACGCGCTGCTCGCGTTCGCGAACACAGGCTGGCGCGGCTGGGGCTTACGCACGTGGGGGATCCCGACGCTCGCGCGCCTTTCGGTGACGAAGCGCAAAGCCGTCGAGTTCGCGCTGCAGTACACCGGCTACCCGTACTGGTACGCCGGGACGCGTCCGTCGACCGGCTTCGATTGCTCCGGGTTCGTGTGGTGGGTGCTTCGCTCGGGGATGGGTAACGACGCGATCCGTGGATACACGGGGTGGTCCTTGCCGGAGCGAGGCTCCAAAGCGATGGCTGCGAATGCCAACCCGCGGATCTACTACGACCAGCTCGTGCCGCTCGACATCTTGACGTGGGACGTCGAGTCGGGGAGCTACATCCCCGAGGTGCAGTACCTCGGGCACGCCGGGATCTATCTCGGGAACGGCTGGTTCATCCATTCGACCGGCAGCCGCGCCGGTGTCGCGCTCGATTGGATGGGCTCGGGGTACTGGCACGACCAGTTCGCGTGGGCGCGACGGATCGTCCCGCTCTCCGCGTAGCCCGAGCCCGGCTGCCATTCGAGGTAGCGCTCGTCCGAGGCCGGCCTCACCAGATACGGCTCGGCGATCTATACTCGATGCGTGGCCGTGCTAGGTGGGGAACCAGCGGTGCCCTGTACTCGCAATCCGCTTCAGCGAGACTGAATCCCCGCCCTCGGACTTCGGTTGTGCGGTCTGCCCCGTAGCGGGGGCGTTGAAGGATGGGTCCTGCGCGACGCCAGCTCGTGAACCCGGTCAGGTCCGGAAGGAAGCAGCCGTAAGCGATCACTGGCGGGTGTAGCGGGAGTGCTCATCCCGAGCCCTGCGCGCGGAAGGCGTGCGTGACCGTCGGACAACGGCGGGTGCACGGCCACATCTTTTCCCACTCTTCGCCGAGCCCGGCCGCGTCGGGCGCGCCGACTAGAATCTGCCCTCCATGGCGTCTACAGCGCTGTATCGCAAGTACCGGCCGCAAACGTTCGAGGACGTGCTCGGGCAAGAGCACGTGACCGAGAACCTTCAAGCTGCCATCAAAGAGGGCAAGATCGGGCACGCGTATCTCTTCAGCGGGTCGCGAGGAACCGGCAAGACATCGACCGCGCGCATCCTCGCGAAGGCGTTGAACTGCGAGCAGGGCCCGACGCCCCACCCATGCAACAAGTGCGCGCAGTGCATCGCGATCACAGAGGGCTCGTCGCTCGACGTCATCGAGATCGATGCTGCGTCGCACGGCGGCGTCGACGACGTCCGCGACTTGCGCGAGAACGCCGTGCTCGCGCCGGCGACCGCGCGCAAGAAGATCTACATCATCGATGAGGCGCACATGGTGTCGGCGGCAGGATGGAACGCGTTCCTGAAGACGGTCGAGGAACCGCCCGAGCACGTGATCTTCGTCTTCGCGACGACGGAGCCGCACAAGGTGCTGCCGACCATCCTCTCGCGGTGCCAGCGGTTCGACTTCCGTCGCGTGTCGTCCTCGCACATCGCTCAGCATCTCGCACAAGTTTCCAAGGAAGAAGGCATCGACGCAGACGAGGGCGCACTCCAGTTGATCGCGCGCGCCGCCGAGGGTGGGGTTCGCGACGCGCTTTCGACGCTGGACCAGCTCGCCGCGACGGGATCCGTGACGTTGTCGGATGCAGCGCGTCTCCTCGGCGCGCACGCCGGCGATGCGATGTTCGACTTCGCCGAGTCTCTCGCGTCCGGTGATACCGCTGCGGCGGTACGCCTCGTGGCGCGGATGGTTGAAGAAGGACAAGACTTACGGGTGTTCGCGCGCATGGTGGTCGATCACTTGCGCGCGCTGCTGTTCTTGAAGCAGGTCGAAGATCCGGGAGACCTGATCGACGTCACCGACGAGACGCGCGCGCGCTTCTCGGCGCAAGCGGAACGGTTCAGCCTCGGCAAGCTGGTCCACATGTTGCGGCTGTTCGTCGACGCGATGACAGAGATGCGTCAACAAGCGACGCCACGGCTCACCGTCGAGCTCGCCGTCGTGCGCGCGACCATCCCCGAGATGGACACATCGGCGGAAGCTGCGATCGCGCGCATCGAGCGCCTGGAGCGGCGGCTCGGCGTGGGTGATGCCCCGCTCGTTACAACTCCGGAACCGCCGGCGGCGCCCGAAGTGGCCGCGCCGGACGTGAAGCTGGCGAAGAAGAACCCAGAAGGGCCGGCGGTGCCATCACCGCCACCTGCCGGCGGTGCGCTCGAGCTCGACATGATCCGGCGGTCGTGGAACATGGTGCTCGAAGAAGTGCGCAAGCAGTCGAAGCGCGTGCATGCGTTCGTGGCGAACACGACGCCGGGCGCGTACGACGGCTCGACGCTGACCATCGAAACGCAATCGACGTGGCACGCAGACCAGCTCCGGGATCCGAAGAACGCGCGCATGCTCGCGACTGCGATGACGACCGTGCTCGGCTCGGCGCCGAAGATCCTCGCGAAAGCGGCACCCAAACGCGCTGAGCCCGCGGATGAGATCGACGACTCGCACGACGCCGAGCCGGCCGGCGACGCGAAAGACGTGCTGAAGGCGGCGTTCGGCGACGTGTCCGAGGTGGAGTGATGTTCGAGGGGCCGGTTCAGGATCTGATCGATGCGTTCCGCCGGTTGCCCGGGATCGGATACAAGAGCGCGCAACGCCTCGCGTTCCACTTGCTGAAGGCGCCTGCGGAAGAAGCGCATGGGCTCGCCGACGCGATCGTGGCCGCGAAAGAGAAGGTCGCGATCTGCCGTCAGTGTTTCAACGTGAGTGAAGGGGAGCTCTGCGGGTTCTGTCGCGACCCGAAGCGTGATGCTTCGATCGTCTGCGTCGTCGAAGAGCCGGGAGACATCGTGGCGGTCGAGCGGACACAGGAGTTCCGCGGGATGTATCACGTGCTCGGTGGGCGCATCTCGCCGATGGACGGGATCGGGCCCGACGATCTGCGGGTGCGCGAACTGCTGCACCGGCTCGCTACCGGCGAAGTCAAAGAAGTCATCGTGTGCACGAACCCCACGGTCGAGGGCGAAGCGACGGCGATCTACCTTGCGAACCTCGCCAAGCCGCTCGGCGTCCGGATGACGCGACCGGCATCGGGCTTGCCCGTCGGCGGAGACCTCGAATATGCGGACGAGGTGACGCTCGGGCGCGCGCTGAGCGGCCGGCGCGAGCTCTAGCCTGCGATATGGAAAGACTTGACAGCACCCTAGGCCTGTTCCAGGATGGCGCCGAGCCCCCGGGCGCGCGCTTTCTGTGGAACGTTAGCGGAGAGCGCGCGCCCCCCGATTTCCTGCGAGCGTCTAACGCACTTGCGCCCGGTTGATCAGGCGGTGAACGACTCCGGCGCACGCCTCGGTAACCACTTTGATCCCCGCTTCCGCCACGATGTCGACGGCGCTCTGGCTCGCCGTCCCCGGTTGGAACCACACGACCTTCGCGGCGATCGCGACGGCGTCGCGCGCGATCTGATCGGCATCTGCGGGCGGGCGGAACACGTCGACCATGTCGACGGGAACGTCGACATCCGCGAGCGTCTTGTACACGGGCTCGCCGAAGAGCTCGCCGCCGGCGTTCGGATTCACGGGGATGATGCGGTACCCATTCTGCTGCAGATAGGAGGGGATCGAATGGCCGGCCTTCTGTTCGCTTCGTGACGCGCCGACGACCGCGATCGTCTTCACCGAACGGAGGATCTCTTCGAGCTCTTCGAGCGAAACCATGGGCTCCCTTTCCAACGACGCCCCGAGCGTGACATATTTCACACCCTCACGCCAAGGAGGACCACGATGCGCAGCACGATGATGGATGACTATCCGCTCACGATACAGATGATCTTCGAGCACGGCCGACGCATCCATCCGCGCAGTCGGGTCGTGACGTGGGAGGGAGACCACCCGCGCCGCGCGACGTTCGCCGAGGTGAGCGCGCGCGCTATGAAGCTCGCGAACGCATTGAAGAGGCTCGGCGTCCAGAAAGGTGACCGCGTCGGAACGTTCTGCTGGAACACGCAGGAGCACCTCGAGGCTTATTTCGCCAGCCCGTGCATGGGCGCGGTCCTTCACACAGCCAACCTACGTCTGTTCGCGGATCAGCTGACCTACACGATCAACCACGCGGAGGATCGTGTGATGATCGTCGATGCGACGCTGGTGCCGCTCCTCGCCAAGGTGGCGCACGACTTGAAGACGGTCGAGACCTTCATCGTCGTGGGTGACGGTGACGCGTCGGCGCTCGGAGCAGACGTGCTGCGGTACGAAGAGTTGATCGCCGACGAGCCCGAGACATTCGAGTGGCCGCGGCTCGATGAGAAGGACGCCGCTGCGATGTGTTACACGACCGGGACGACCGGTGATCCGAAGGGCGTCGTCTACTCACACCGATCGTCGTTCGTCCACGCGCTCGCCGGCGTTTCGGGCGGATCGCTCGGCGTCGGAACGAACGATCGGATGCTCTTGATCGTTCCGATGTTCCATGCGAACGCGTGGGGCTTGCCGCACGAAGGGTGGTTGATCGGCGCGGACTTCATCATGCCGAGCCGCTTCCTGCAGGCGGAGCCGATCGCGAAGATGATCGCGCAAGAGCGCGTTACGTTCGCAGGCGCCGTGCCGACGATCTGGAACGACGTCCTTCGCTACGGCGAGCAGAACGAGATCGACCTGTCATCGCTGAAGCTCGTGGTGTGTGGCGGCTCGGCGGTGCCGCGCGCGCTCATCGAGCGATTCCAAGACCGGTACGGCGTTCGGATCATCCAAGGGTGGGGCATGACCGAGACCTCGCCGCTCGCCGCGCTTGCGTTGCCGCCGAAGGACATCGCTCCGGAAGGAGAGATGTCGTGGCGCGCGAAGACCGGCCGCATCATCCACGGCGTCGACGTGCGTATCTGCGACGACGACGCGAACGAGCTGCCGTGGGACGGGCGCGCGGTCGGAGAGATAGAGATCCGCGGGCCCTGGATCACGGCGAGCTACCACAAGGACGACGCACCCGAGAAGTTCCACGACGGGTGGCTGCGCACCGGGGACGTGGCGTCGATCGATCCGGACGGCTTCATCCAGATCACGGACCGATCGAAGGACGTGATCAAGTCCGGCGGCGAATGGATCAGCTCTGTCGAGGTCGAGAACACCATCATGGCGCATCCCGATGTCGTGGAAGCTGCCGTGATCGGCGTCCCGGACGAGCAGTGGGACGAGCGGCCGCTCGCGTGCGTCGTGCTGCGCGAAGGCGCGACGCCCGACGCGGGCGAGATGCGCGCGTTCCTTTCCGGCAAGGTCGCGAAGTGGTGGCTTCCCGAGCGGTGGGCGTTCATCCCTGAGGTGCCGAAGACGAGCGTCGGGAAGTTCGACAAGAAGGTGTTGCGCGCGCGATACGCGAACGGCGAGCTGGACGTGACGCAGCTCGAAGGGGCGAAACGCGCCTAGACAGAGCGCGTTCGACGTCGCGCGCGCGTTACAGGCTCGCGGCGTCGGGCACTTGGTGTGCCGCGCCGCGGACCCCGATCGTTCCCGCCGCGATCAGCGCGCCGGCAACGATCAGGGCCACCTGGTTCTTGTCCGCGGTCAGTCCGAGCACGTGCAAACCGCGGTCGGGCACGAGGGTCGCTCCCCCCGCCGTGCCGAGCGCGCCCAATGAAAGCGCCGCGCGCACGAGCATGTGCACCGCGGCCATCACGCGACCTCGATGCTCGTCGTCCGTGCGCGTCTGCACCATGCTCATCGCGACGATCAAGCTGACGCTGAACGCGGCGCCGAAAACGACGGCGACCGCGTACGCGAGCACCAGCCACGAGAAGATCCCCATCGCGACAAGGACGGCGCCCATCGTGAGCAACGCGATGCGGATCATCCAAAGCGATCCTTGCGCCGGCTTCCACTGCGACACGAAGAATCCGCCGACCATGCCTGCGCCGAAGATCCCCATCAGCCACCCGAACGCGACGTTTCCTCCGCCGAGCGTGTCGCCGACGTAGCTCGCGCCGAGGGCGAACAACACGCCGCCGCCGAGCATGGCGACGCTCACCGCGAAGGTCAGGTTTCGATGCAGCGGACGCTTCTTGATGTAGCGCGCGCCTTCCTCGATCGCTTCGAAGAAGGATTCATCCGCCGGCGCGTGATGGTCGGGGTTGAAGCCGGCCCGCATCTTCCAGATGAACGCAGCCGAAACGAGGAAGGTCAGCGCGTCGAAGATGAGCGCGAACGAGTACGGCCGCATCCGGAAGATGTGCTCGCCGGCGAGGCTCGCAGGGTAGCGCGCGCCGACCCAGGCGAGAACGCCGAACACGGGGCCGGCCAGTGGGATGCCGCCGTACGACGAGCCCATGATCATCGCGTTGGCCGCTTCCAGCCGCTCGGCGGGGATCATGTTCGGCAGCGACGCGTCGCGCGCGGGCAAGAAGACAAGTGAGAATGCTTCGGACACGAACGCGAACGCATACAGCGCGCCGATCCGCGGGACGAACGGTACGGCGGCGATGATCGCGAACTGTGCGATGTTGCTAGCGATCATGATCTTCTTGCGATCGATCCTGTCTGAAAGAACCCCGCCGAGCGGCGTCGCGAAGAACGCCGGCAACAGTCGCAGCACCAGCACGAGCCCAACCGCCGCGGGGCGATCCGGCGCGAGCGACTTCGCCGCGATGATGAATGCGAGCGTGCCGACCCAATCGCCGAGCGCCGAGATCGCTTGTCCCCAGAACAGGTTCCGGAAGTCGCGGATCCCGAACACTTCCTTGAATCCGTCGAGCGAGATGCCCCCCGTCGTGGCGGCACCGTGAGCCATCCCTCCATGTGCGGTCTTCGACATCTTCTGGAGTGTCTTCTCGGGTACGGGACCATCGACCTCGATATGTGGTGGAATAGAACGCGCGCCCGGCTCTACGTCTTCCCGGGCATCTGAACTGCGAGGTTCGTTCACGGTGATGGCACTGTATCCAGGGTCGCTTGCAGCCGCCTCTATCGGAGGCTCGCTTGCGGGTCGCGTTCTCTGGGTCGCGATGGCATACATCGCTGGAACCGTTCCGTCTCCGTTCATCGTGGCCTTGATCACGAGACGCCGAGACGTCATCGCGGAGATGAGACGTCAAGAATCGCCGGGCGATGCGCACTTCCTCGTCGCGAAGAAGATCTCAGGCGCGTGGGGCGGGTTCGCGATCGCCCTCGACATCATCAAGGGATTCGCGCCGGTGCTCATTGCGCGGATCGATCATGTCGGCGCCGCGACGCTCGCCTGGATGGGCGTGGCCGCCGTCGCCGGGCATGCGTTCGCGCCGTTCCTTCGCCGAGCCGGGGGACGCGGGCTGACGACCGCGGCAGGCGTCTCTCTCGTGATCGTGCCGAAAGCGATGGTCGCTACGGGCATCATCGCGCTCGCCGGGACGATCCTGAAGCGCGGCGGCTTCGGAACGTCGGTCGGCTTCGGACTCCTGCCTGTCTTCGTTGTCGTGTTCGGATACGACATCGTGCTCATCTACATGACGCTCGGCATCCTCGTTCTGATCGCGATCAGGCGGCTGGAGGGGCTCGAAGAAGATCGCCGCGCCGGAGTGTCGACCGCGCGGGCGATGCTCGGCCGGTTGCCGTTCGACGCGCCGCGCGGCGGAGGGTCGTTGCGATGAGTCTCGTCGTGCAGAAGTTCGGCGGCTCGTCGGTTGCCGATGCGGACAAGATCAAGAACGTGGCTCGACGGATCGTGGAAACCCATTCGTCCGGGCACGATGTATGCGTCGTCGTCAGCGCGATGGGCAACACGACGGACGAGCTGATCGCGCTCGCGCACTCCGTGTCGGCGGCACCGCCGCCGCGCGAGTACGACATGTTGCTGACGGCCGGAGAGCGGATATCGGTCGCGCTCGTGGCGATGGCTATCGAGTCTCTCGGTCATCAGGCGGTGTCGTTCACGGGCTCGCAGGCGGGGATCATCACGACCACCGAGCATGGGCGCGCGAAGATCAAAGAGGTTCGAGGCGACCGTCTGCGCGAGGCCCTCGCGCGCGGCCAGATCGCGATCGTCGCAGGATTCCAGGGCGTGTCCGAAGAGACCCACGATGTGACGACGCTCGGCCGCGGAGCTGGCGACCTGACGCCCGTTGCGATCGCGGCGGCGCTCTCGGCGGAGGTGTGCGAGATCTACACCGACGTCGAGGGCATCTTCACGGCGGATCCGCGGATCTGCCCGGACGCGCGCGTGCTGCACGCGGTGTCCTACGAGGAGATGCTCGAG
>JBHELL010000163.1:0-3393 GCA_046263075.1 Actinomycetota bacterium
GTCTCCGAGTACGGCGCGTCGATCTGGTGCGATCCATACCGGTGGATACCCGAAGCCGCGCGCGTGCTTCGCCGAGGTGGCGAGCTGCTGTTCCTGTGCAACTCACCGTTGTCGCTCCTGTGCATGCCGGACACCGGTCCAGTCGGCGATGTTCTCGTGCGTCCCCAGCGCGGCATGCGTCGGTTCGACTGGACGGACGACGATCCCGGCGTCGAGTTCCATCTCGGTCACGGGGAGATGTTCGACCTCCTCACGGCCAACGGGTTCCACGTCACGGCACTGAAGGAGCTCTACGCGCCGGAGGACGCAGCAGACCACGAGCACTACACGTACGTCCCCGCCGGCTGGGCGAAACGCTGGCCGTCGGAAGAGATCTGGCGCGCGCGCAAGGTCTGACCTCGGCGCGCGCGGCTCATCGGTACAGTGATGTGCAGATGACCGTCCTCCCCTTCGAGATCCCCGATCCCACCTACCGCGCGCGTCAAGTGCGCGCGTGGGTGTTCGAACGTTTCGCGCGCACCTTCGACGAGATGACGGACCTCCCGGCGGAGCTGCGCGCGCAGCTCACTTCGGCGCACGGTGATGTTCGTCCCGAGCCGCAAACGGCGCTCACGACCGACGACGGCAACACGGTCAAAGCGGTGTTCCCCGGCTCGTATGAAACCGTTGCCATGCTGTATCCGGACCGGCTGACCGTATGCGTCTCCAGTCAGGCTGGATGCGGGCTCGGCTGTACGTTCTGCGCCACCGGCCAGATGGGGCTCATCCGCAACCTGTCGGCATGGGAGATCGTGTCGCAGGTGCTGTGGGCGGGCTCTGTCTTCGGCCGGCGGCCGACGAACGTCGTGTTCATGGGGATGGGCGAGCCGCTCGCGAATTACGATCGCGTGCTCGAAGCGGTGGCCGCGTTGAACGGGGAGGTCGGGATCGGCGCGCGCAAGATCACCGTGTCGACGGTGGGGCTCGTCCCGATGATCGACCGGCTCGCCGCGGAGCCTCTACCCGTGACGCTCGCGCTGAGCCTGCATGCTCCGGACGACGAGACGCGTTCGCAGCTCGTTCCGATCAACAAGCGCTGGCCGGTGGCGGAGTGCATCGCCGCTTCGAAGAGATTCCGCGCGTCGCACAACCGTCGCGTGACGATCGAATACGCCCTCATCGACGGCGTGAACGACTACCCATGGCAGGCGCGCGCGCTCGCGGCGTTGCTGGAAGGGACCGACATCCACGTCAACGTGATCCCCCTCAATCCCACTGCAGGCTTCGGCGTGCCCGCATCGCCGCGGGTGGATGAGTTCACGGGCTTGCTTCGGCGAGCGGGCGCGAATGCGACGGTGAGAGATACGCGCGGCCGGGATATCGATGCCGCGTGCGGACAGCTGGCGATCCGGCAGATCGCGTCCCTGTGAAAGCGCTTCGGGCACCCATACGGGTGCCCGAGCGAACGTCTAGATAGGGAGGATCTGCGAGCGGAGGGTGTCTCAGCCTGCGCGGCGGCGTGACCCGATGGAGATCACGTCGGCGGCGTGCTCGATCGGCTTTGCCGACTCGAACAACCCGAGCGTCGCGCTCTCGGCCTTCGTGGTCCGCCTGAGGGTCCGGCGAAGCTTGCGGAAGGCTTCCCACGGCTCGGCGGGGTCGACGGCGACCAGCATCAACCGGCGCTCTTCCTCGAGGAAAGCGCCGAGATACTCGGTGCGCGCGTTCGTGGCCTTCATGGGGTCTCGTTTCAACATTTCGCTGGCCATCGGAAGATTCCTCCCCTTTACGCTGACTCGTCCCGATTTCTCGGGGCTGTCGCTCACGATGGTGCCCTCCGGCATCAGAAAACGACGCCCATACCCGTTCGTTCGGGGGCGTTGCATGAAAGAACGGGACGAAAGTGACATGTTCGTTCGCCGAGCCGGACGTGCGGGGAAACTGATGAGAAAGCAACAGATCCGCAGGTGGGAGGGGCTAGAGACCACCGTTCGAGCCGGTGCTCGGTTTGAGGAACCCCCGAATACCTGCTATTTTTGAAGCATTCCAATGGCGAAGCGCACATTCCGCGTCGGCGACAAAGTGGTGTATCCCCACCACGGCGCTGCTGTGATCGAATCGGTCCAGGAGCGCGACGTCGAAGGTGCGACGCGCAAGTACTGGGTCCTCCGCCTGTCCTACGGCGACCTCACGTTGATGGTTCCGACCGATGGGGCGGAAGAGATCGGGCTCCGCGGCGTCGTGCCGAAGAACGAGCTCGAGCAGGTGTACAAGATCCTGCAGTCGAAGAAGCAGGCCCCCACCCCGTCCAACTGGAGCCGGCGCTTTAAGAGCCACATCGAGAAGCTCCGCTCTGGAGATATCTACCAGGTCGCGGAGGTCGTTCGGAACCTCTCGAACCGCGACCAGGACAAGGGGTTGTCGGCCGGCGAGAAGCGGATGCTTCAGCGCGCGCGCCAGATCCTCGTGTCCGAGCTCACGTTCGCGGCGAACCTCAAGCCGGAGAAGGCTGAAGCCATGCTCGACGACCTCCTCGGCGTCGACGGCTCGCAGAACTAAGCCTTCACGCTCAAGTCCCACCCCTCTGCCTGGCGACATTAAGGACGATGTCCCAACATGCGCGCGAACGCCGAGCCGCTCGCAAAGGCGGCGCCGTCCTCGTTGAGGTCGTGCGGCTCCTTGTGGTGGCGGCTTTCACCGCAGCCGGGTACCAGATCGCTCACGCCATCGCCGGGCCCGGGTCGACGACGATCCTGACCGCAGCCGTCGTCGGCGCAGGGCTCGGTTACGTCCTCGGTGGGGTTCTCGGCCGGACGGTCGGCACGATGGTTGGACTCGTCGAGAAGAGGATCGCGTCGACTCCCGGCGCCGACTTCGTGGCCGGCGGCCTCGGGCTCGTCGTCGCGGCCGCCGCAGGATCGCTCGTCGGATGGCCGCTGCTGCTCTTGCCGTCGCGCGCGCTTGGCGTGCCCGTCTTCGCATTCGTCACCGTTGTGCTCGGCTATCTCGGATACCGGATCGGCGTGCTCAAGCGCGAAGACGTCTTGCAACTGATCGGACTGACATACCGGACGCGCGCCGGAGACCTGCGCGTGCTCGACACGAGCGCGATCCTCGACCCGCGGCTGATCGACTACGTGCACGTCGGGCTGATGCGAGGAACGTTGCTGCTCGCCGGCTTCGTGCTCGAAGAGGTTCAAGGGGTCGCGGACTCGGCAGACACCGTCCGGCGGCATCGCGCGCGGCAAGGACTCGAAGCGCTCGACGCCATCAAGAAGGGCGGGTACGCCGACGTCCAATTCGTCGACAAGACCTATCCCGCCTACACCGAGGTCGACGCGAAGGTCATGGCGCTCGCGCGCGAACGCGGGGCGGTGCTGGTCACGGACGATCTGGCGCTCGCGCGCGTCGCGG
>JBHELL010000164.1:0-5027 GCA_046263075.1 Actinomycetota bacterium
ATGATGTTCGGTGGTGTTCCGAGGGCCGAATACGTCCCGCGCAAGATCGCCGAGCCGCTCACCGACTTCGCGAGCGCAGGGACATGCTTCGCCGGCAGGCTGACGAGCCACGCGGCGAGGATCAGAAGCACGGCAGCGACACCGCCGCCGACACGGCGGTCGGACTGTTGCACGCGCGCGGCGGTGATGCGGCTCGCGACGCGTGAGCCGCCGAACGCGATGATCGCCTCGATCACGAAGGCGACGCCGAGGAACACGGCCAGACCGACGATCGCGCGCGTCGTCGGATCTTTCGGATCGAAGGTGTGAACGATCGGCGGTGCGACCAGCGCTCCGATCAGTATCCCCGAGACGAAGCCGCCCCACGAAAAGAGTTGCAGGATGGCGCCCCGACGGTACCCGGTCCAGATCGCGAGCCCAAGGCCGGCGATGATCCCGAGATCGACCCAGTTCAAGAGCTACTCGCGCGGCGCCGGGAAGTCGGCTCTGTCACCCGCGGACGTCTCTCGCTTCGGCACCATGACCTTGCGCCGGAAGTACAGCACTTCCACGCCGTCTTGGTTGAAGCCGCGCGTCTCGACGGTGACCACTCCGCGATCCGGCTTCGACGAAGACTCCTTCTTGTCGAGGACGGTCGTCTGCGCGTAAAGCGTGTCCCCATGGAAGAACGGAGACTTATGTTGTAACGATTCCACCTCGAGATTCGCGATCGCTTTCCCGGACACATCGGCCACGCTCATGCCGAGCGCCAGCGAGTAAACGAGGTTACCGACGACGACGTTCCGCTTGAATTGTGTCTGCGTCTGGGCATAGTGCTCGTTCGTGTGCAAGGGGTGATGGTTCCACGTGATCGCACAGAACAGATGGTCGTCGTACTCGGTGATCGTCTTTCCCGGCCAATGCTTGTACACGTCGCCGATCTCGAAATCGTCGTAGTAACGGCCGAAGTCTCGCTCGCCCACCTGCGCTCCTTTCGGGATGGGCGGAGTGTATTCGAGACGCGGACCTACGCGAGCAGGGGGAACCTCGACGCGAGCGGTCCGAGGTACGCGCGCTCGTCCTCGTCGAGCTGCGCGCGCCCTGTGCCCGTCAACAAGAACCGGACGTCGTCCATCCCGGCTCCTCGCAGATCTGTTCCGAGCAACCCGCGAAGCACATCCCCGGCGATCTCAGCCGCTTCACGATCCGGGTGCGGCCGTTGGCCGAACGCATCGTCGAGATCCATGTGGTGAACGGCCACTTCGACGACACGTGTCTTCAGGTACTCGCTCAAACGGATCAGGCCGCCGAACACGTTGTGCAGCACCGGATCCTCGTCGACCGATTCGCGCGCGCGCCGCAACCCGCCGCCCCACGCTTCGTCCCAGTAGCGCACGAGCTCGTCGGTGGTGCGCGCGCCTGCTTCCCCCTGCGCGCGCTGCAAGATGCGTGACGCTTCCGCTGCGGGGTCGTACTGGAAGTAGGTCACCGCGTCCGTCTGCGGCTCGGCGTCGACCGTACCGGCACCGATCATCTCGGTGATCCGGCTGCCTCCGCGGGCGACGTGCGCGACGAGATCTTTCACCGTCATAGGAGGGCACCGCGTCGGCCGCTCCCAGTCCGCGCCTCTCCACGCATGGACCGCTTTGCCGACCGCGCCCACCTCGCGCGCGAGCGCCTCGACGACGCTCATTGCACCTTGTATTTCGCGAGCAGGTTACGCGCGATGACGAGCTTCTGGATCTCGCTCGTGCCTTCTCCGATCAGGAAGAACGGTGCGTCGCGGAAGAGCCGCTCGACGGTGTATTCCTTGGAATAACCGTAGCCGCCGTGTACGCGCAACGCTTCCGTACAGACCTCCATGCATATCTCACTCGCGTACAGCTTCGCCATGCCCGCTTCAAGGTCGGTGCGCTCGCCGGCATCCTTCAGCGACGCGGCGTTGAGCATCAACATCTTCGCGGCTTCGATCTTGGTCGCCATCTCCGCGAGCTTGAACTGGATCGCTTGATGCTGCGCGATCTGCTTGCCGAACGTCGTTCGCTGCTGTGCGTACCTGATCGCTTCTTCGAAGGCGCGCGTCGCTACGCCGAGCGCGCGCGCGGCGACATTTACGCGACCGACTTCGATGGCGGCCATGTTCTGGATGAACCCTTGTCCTGCTTCACCGCCGAGCAGATTTGCTGCCGGAACGCGCGCGTCGTCGAATGCGACTTCCGTCGTTTCCACGCCTTTGTATCCGAGCTTCTCGATGTTCTTGCCGACGATCACCCCGCCGGATCGCTGCTCGCCGGGTTCTTTCTCCACGATGAACATGGTCATGCCCTTGTACGGCGGATCCGTGTCTGCCGTCTTGGTGAGCGTCATGCACAGCCCCGAGCGAAGCCCATTGGTCGCCCACATCTTCTGGCCGTTGATGACGTAATCGTCACCGTCTCTCACGGCTCGAGTCTTGATCGCCTGCACGTCGGAACCGGCGTGAGGCTCGGACATCAGGAGCGAGGACCGGGGATCGCCGGTGACCATCTTCGGCAGGAAGCGGTTCTTCTGCTCGTCCGTCCCGAACGTCTTTATGAGCCACGTCGCCATCGTGTGGGTGTTGAGGATCCCGGCGAGAGACATCCATCCGCGCGACAGTTCGACCATCGTCAGCGCGTACACCACGAGCGGCTGGCCGAGACCGCCGTACTCCTCGGGAACCATCATCCCGAAGAGGCCCATCTCTTTCATCTGCTCGACGATCTTGTCGGGGAACTCGTCGGCATGCTCCATCTCGTCGGCGACCGGGATGACCTCGCGTTCGACGAACTCGCGCACGGTGTCGATGATCAGACGCTGCTCTTCGGTGAGATCGAGCAAGGGCATGGGTCCTCCGTTGATCGCTGGAAAGAGTATTTCCGCGCGCGCAGGACCCCGCAACACGACACCCCCGGGGATCGCCGGAGGTGTCGAGGCGAGCTGCTCTACCCGAAGACTCTCCGAACGCGCTACTCCAACGGAACGAGGACTTCGGTTCGGACCTCTGCGGGATCCTTGCCTTCCGGGTCGTCGACGTAGGACTCGTACGGCGCACCGTTCGTCGTATGCCCGTTCGCGCGCGCCCATTCGTACAAAGCGTCGTACGTCTCGCTCAGCGAGTCGTACGACCCGCGATGCACGGCCACCGCATAGCGGCCCGCCGGGATCTCACTCGCCACGATATTTCCCGATACGCCGAGCGGCGCGCGCACAGGCAGCCCGATCTCCACATCGACCTTGCCCGGCTCGTAGGCGAGATAGCGTCCGATAGGCGGCCCGGCCACCTCACCGCCGTGCGTCGTCACGTACCCGAACACAGCCGGCAGATGGGTCATGAAGGCGTCACCGAGCCCTTCCTGCGTGGTCAACGCTCGCACGACCATCGTGGGCTGCGCTTCGAGCGTGCGGATCTCTGCGTCCATCATTCGGCCTTCAGGAACTCGTCGACGCCTTTCTGCCGGCTCATCCCCGCCGCTCGACCCCGCGCGGAGACGGAATCCGCCATCTTGCGAGACGCTTCGTCGATCATCTCCTTGCCGAACATCACCGCGCCCTTGCGTTCCACCTCGGTCACGTACTTGTAATGCTCGAGGATCGCCTCCGCCTTGTCGTACTCGTCCTGCGTGGGCGTGAATACCTCGTTCAAGACGTTGACCTGGTCGGGGTGCAACGCCCACTTCCCGTCGTACCCGAGCGCGCGCGCGCGCATCGCGGCGGCGCGGAACCCGTCGAGGTCGCGGATCAAAAGGTACGGTCCGTCGATCGACTGGAGATTGTTCGCACGCGCGGCGATGTTGATGTGGGTCAGCACGTAGTGCCAGTGATCGAGGGATTCGTACCCTGGGATCGGGGCGCCCGCCGTCACCGTCGGCAACCCCAACGATGCGCTCATGTCGGCAGGTCCGAGGATGAGATCTTCGATCCGCTCCGATGCGCGCGCGATCTCGTTGATGTTCTGCAACCCGAGCGCCGTCTCGATCTGGACTTCCAGCCCGAGCTTGTTCGACAACCCGACCGTCTCTTCGATCATCCGCAAGAGGTCGGCGACGAACGTCACGTCGTTCGGGGTCTCGACTTTCGGGATCATGATGCCGTCGATCTGATCGCCGACGTTCTCGACGATGTGCGTGATGTCTCGATACGCCCACTTCGTGTACACGCCGTTGATGCGGACGATCTTCGTCGGCGCCTGGAACGTGTTGTTCTTCAGCGCTTCGATGATGTTGTCGCGGGCCGCTTCTTTCTCGAGCGGTGCGACGGAATCTTCGAGATCGAAGAAGACTTCATCGGCGGGCAATCCTGCGGCTTTCGCGAGGAACTTCGGTGACGAGCCGGGGACGGACAAGCACGAACGACGCGCTCTCATGACGAGACTCCTTTCGATGCGAGCAGTATCCCCGCAGGCAACGGACGCGGCAAACTCAGTAAGGCCCGAAGCGAACGATCGTCGCTGCGGACGTGTCTGCAGCTCGGCGGATCGCGGCGTCTGGTTCTTCGCCGAGCCCGAGTCCGTACGTCAGGATCGCAGCAAACGTGTCCCCGGCCCCGTAGCGATCGAGGACCGGTCCGGGCGGCGGTGACGGTTCGAACGAGTGGCGGGTGCCCTCGACCTCATACGTCCCGCCGCGCGCACCGTCCGTTCGAACGACGAGCCGGGGCGCAGGCGACAGCTCGTCGAGGTAACGCTCGGCGGGATCCGTCGCCGAACCGACGAGCGCGTCGAGCGGGATCGACGCCGCGTGCAGGAGCGGAACGATCCGCGAGGTCGCGACGAGCACGCGCGCGTATCGCGCGCGCTTGACCGCACCGAGGTTGCCTTGCGTCAGATACACGGCGTCTGTTGCTTCGAGCTCGTCCCACGGCAGCGGGTCGCGCGCGTCCGGGCCGAGCCGCGATCCGACGACGGTGATCGTGCGTTCGCCGCTCGCGTCGATATGTGTGATGGCGCGCCGCTGCGGCTCGTCCTTGAACGTCGAGCACACGCGGACGCCGAGCCGCTCGAGCTCGTCGTGCGCGCGGTGTCCGAGCTC